>DATEKY010000651.1:0-4237 GCA_035277225.1 Xanthobacteraceae bacterium | reverse complement strand
CGCGCTGTTCGCCGCCGCCGTGGTGTGCACCGCGATGATCCGCATCGAGCGCATGGCGCCGTCGCGCGAGCCGCTCACCTTGAAAACCTTCTTCGCCGGCTTCGCCTTCATCCGCCGCAGTCCGGCAATCTTCGGCGTCATCTCGCTCGACCTGTTCGCTGTGCTGCTCGGCGGCGTGACCGCGCTGCTGCCGGTGTTCGCGCGCGACGTATTCGCGGCGGGGCCGTGGGGGCTCGGCCTGCTGCGTGCCGCACCCGCCGTCGGCGCGCTCACCATGGCGCTCGCGCTGACGCGCTGGCCGATCGAGCGCAATGCCGGCAAGATGATGTTCGCGGCGGTGGCAGGTTTCGGGCTAGCGGCCGTGGTGTTCGCGTTGACCGGCGTGTTCGCGATCGCGCTTCTTGCTCTCGCGGTGCTCGGCGCATCCGACATGGTGAGCGTCGTGATCCGCATGACCCTGGTGCAGCTCGGGACGCCCGACGAGGTGCGCGGGCGCGTCACCGCGGTGAACGGGCTCTTTATCGGGGCATCGAATCAGCTCGGCGAATTCCGCGCCGGCGCAATGGCGGCGCTGATCGGCGCGGTGCCGGCGGTGCTGGTCGGCGGCATCGGCACGCTGGTCATTGCGGCGATTTGGACCAAGCTGTTTCCCGCACTGTGGCACGCGGACAGTCTGGAGGGGGACAGGACTTAGGAATCCTTCCGCTCATTCCCGCGTAAGCGGGAATCCAGTCCTTGGCCCTGGGTCCCCGCTTTCGCGGGGACGAGCGGGACATTTGGGCGGTGAATTCGATACCGAGAATCGGAGGCTTCGCCACGGGCAATGCTTCTCGCTTCTTTGGCCGCCGCTATCAGGCGCTTGCCGAGCGTGTCCATCTCTCCGCTACTCCGCCGCTTCGAGCCGCTGCTGCGGCTTTCCGACGGTCAGCCAATGATCGAGGAAATCCGACAGCCAGCGCCGGATGCCGTGATCGTAGACCGGCCGGTCGGCGAAATGCTCGTGGCGCTGCTTGGCGCCGGGCAGGTCCATGCGTGCGTGGCCGCGCGTGGTCCAGCGGCACATCATCGCGTGGGTGACCTCGGCATGAAACTGGATCGCGAAGCCTGAGCCGGCACGGAATGCCTGGATCGGGAAGATGTCGCCTTCGGCGAGCAACTCGACGCCGCGCGGCAGGTCGAAGCCCTCGCGGTGCCATTGATACATGTAGGCCGGCCAGTCGCAGATCGCGCGCCCCGCGGCGGTCGGCTTGATCGGATAATAGCCGACCTCGGCCTTGCCTTCGGGGTGCGGCGCGACGCGCTCGCCGAGATGCCTCGCCAGCATCTGCGCGCCGAGGCAGATACCGAGGAAGGGCTTGTTCTCCTTGAGCGGCACGCCGATGAAATCGATCTCGGCCTTGATGAAGTCGTCGGGATCGTTGGCGCTCTGCGGGCCGCCGAAGATCACCGCGCCGGCATGGTCAGCCATCGTGACGGGGAGCGGATCGCCGAAGCGCGGGCGGCGGATGTCGAGAGCGTAGCCACGATCCCTGAGGGCATAACCGACGCGTCCGGGCGTCGATTGCTCCTGGTGCAGGACGATCAGAACCTTCTCGGTCATGGTGGCATTTCGGCCGAAGCAGCGGCTAAAGCATGATCCCTAATGGATTAACAGGCAATTTCAAGGCCAAGCCGGGCGTGCTGCGCGCCGGATATCAAAACTTCGGCCGCTTCTTGCGGTTCTCGGCGCGCCGTCCTCGCCCGCGCTGGTAGCCCTCGATGGTCTTGAGCATCAGGCCGCGCGGCAGCAGGCGCGGCAGGAAGCTGACGAATTTGTTGCCGACGCCGGGAATGACCACGCGCTTGCGCGCCATGAAGCCGTCATAGCCCGCCTGCGCGACCTGCTCGGCGGTGCGGCGGAGCAGCCACGAGGGCTTCTTGCTCTCGACCCCGGCGCGCATCTGGAATTCGGTCTGCACCGGTCCAGGACAGAGCGCGGTGACGCGCACGCCTTTCGGCTCGAGCTCGCGCGCCAGCGCCTCGGTGAAGGAGAGCACGTAGGCCTTCGAGGCGTAATAGACCGCCATGCCGGGGCCGGGGAGGAAGCCCGCGACCGAGGCGACGTTCAGGATGCCGCCCTGGTGCTTCACGATGCCGTCGATCCAGCGCAGCGACAGGTCGGTCAGCGCGCGCACGTTGAGATCGAGCATCGCGAGCTGCTCGGCGCGATCGAGGTCGGCGGCTTCGCCGTGCAGGCCGAAGCCCGCATTGTTGACCACGATCGCGGGCTCGAGCCCGCGCCCGAGCAGCTCATGCGCGATGCGCGCCGGCGCGTCGCTGCGCTGCAGGTCGGCGGTGATGACATGCGGCTTGTACTTGCAGGAGACGGCGAGCTCGTTCGCGAGCAGCACCATCTCCTTCTCGCGCCGCGCCACCAGCGCGACCTCGTGTCCGTTGTTCGCGAACACCCGTGCCAGCGCCTCGCCGATACCGACCGAGGCGCCGGTCACCACCGTGACGGGTTTGAAGATCGACATCGCGCTCGCCCCATCCCGCTCAGCCGAGTTCGCAACTCCTAAGCCTCGCTCTCCGCCTCGCCCGCCACCTGGCGGCGCAACGCGATGCGGTCGCGCGACGATACACCGAGAAGATCGGCGGCGCGCCACATCAGATTATCCTCGAATTCGTTCACGCGCCCGTCCACGAACACGATCTCCCACATCATCTCGACGATTCCGAGACGGCCCTTCTCGTCGAGCGTGCGGTTGATCAGGCTGGTGAAGCGATAGAGATCGACCGCCTCGTTCTCGGCGAGCGTCGCGGCATCGATCAACTCGTCGGTTGCGGCATCGTCGAGCGCAAAGCGCGCCTTCAGCACCGCGCGCAGCTTGTCGTGTTCGACGCCGCTTTCCTTGCCGTCGATGGTCGCCGCATGGATCAGCAGCGCTGCCGCCGCAAGGCGATAGTCGTTGTGCTCGAAGCGGCCCGGATGCTTGTCGCCGCCAGTCAGGTCGGAGAGGAAATTCTTAAGCGAATCCAGCATGATAACTCTATTGTTGGGGCCTTCGATCCGGGCATCGCATGGGCCTTGAAAAAAGTCCAGTTACGAAACCGCAGGGTTTGGCGCCGCCCCGTGTTCAATTAGGCATGAGCAGGCACGTTTCCCACAAGCCGCAAGCCGGCCGCGCCGCGACAAGGATGCGTGCCGGGTTCACAATGCCGGCATGGACGGGCCGCCCGATCACCACCTCATGGCGCGCGCCGCCCAGGGCGACGAGCGCGCCTTCCGGGAACTGGCGCGGCGCCATGCGGGGAGCGCGCTGCGCCTGGCGCGGCGCATTTTGGGAAGCGAGGCCCTTGCCGAAGAGATCGTGCAGGACGCCTTCCTGCGGGTGTGGATCAATGCGCCGCGCTGGCGCCCGCAGGCTGCGTTCCGCACCTGGCTCTATCGCGTGGTCATCAATCTCTGTCTCAATGCGAAGCGGCGCCCGGACGATCTGCCGCTCGCGGCTGCCGGCGACCCGGCCGATCCGGCACACGATCCCGGCGCCGCGCTGGAGCAGCGCGAGCGCGACGCCCGGCTTGCCGCGGCGATCGATCGGTTGCCGGCGCGCCAACGCGCCGCGATCGTGCTCACCTACCAGGAAGGTCTCGGCAACGCCGAAGCCGCGGCGGTGCTCGGCACCTCGGTGGCCGGCATCGAGACGTTGCTCGTCCGTGCCAGACGGTCGTTGCGTGAGGCTTTTGAAAACTAGGAGAGGTCGATGAGCGATCTCGAAACCGCACTGCGCCGCATGGCGGCGGATCCGCGAGCCGAGGATCCGGCGGCGGAGCGCCTCATGCGCAAGCTCGACACGATGCCGCTGCCGCCGCAGAAGCGCCCGCTCGTCTGGTGGCCGGCCGCGTTGACCGACTGGAATTTTGCGCCGGCCTGGCCGCGCGTCGCCATGCTGGCCGCCGCCGGCGTGCTCGGCATCACGATCGGCCTGTCCAATCTCGGCGCGCGCATCGCCGCCGATCTCGACCTCGTGCGGGTCGCGGCCGCCGAGGATGCCGGCAACAACGTGTTCGATATCGATCTGGGATTACGGCCATGACGATGACCATGGAGTTGCAGGACCGCTCGGCGCGCTGGTGGCTGATTGGTTCGCTCGCGCTCAACCTGTTGTTCATCGGCACGATCGGCACGCTCGCGGTGCGCCACGCGCTGGCGCCGCCGCAGCCGACTGCAACCGAGCGGCCGCGCACGGCCGCCGCG
>DATEKY010000650.1:0-2378 GCA_035277225.1 Xanthobacteraceae bacterium | reverse complement strand
GACGCCGCCATGATGGCCAGCGCGGCAGCGCATCCTCGCGCCCATCCGAGCGAGGCGCTTAGCATGGCGCCCGCTGCGCCCGCGGGCCGGTTTGTCAACGTCGTCATCGCGGCAACCTTTCGCTTCCGTTGGCGAACCATCTACGGAAGCGCGGCGCCGTTCGCTTGAAGGCGAGCTTGAGAGGGTCGTCATTCGTCTTGAGATTCTCTGGAGATTTTGACGCGCCCGGGGGCGTAGGGCGGATTAGCGAAGCGTAATCCGCCGATTCCAATGCGTCGGACCGGCGGGTTACGCCTTCGCGGGGACAGGCTGACCCGCCCTACGGGCTTGATGTCCCCATTGTCCCAAGTCTGCGCATTCAACTCCCCGGATCTTTGGCGCATACTGGCGGGACATCTGCCTCAATCCTCGAGCCCATGACCCAAGGCACATTGCGCTCTCGTCTTGATGAACGGGAGGATCGCATGATGAACGTCAGAGGCCTCACGCGACGATCGTTGCTCGCCACCATGGGGGTGGGCACGCTCGCAGCCATCCCGGTCGGCGCTTTTGCGCAGACCTCTTACCCCGATCGCCCGATCCGGATCATCGTGCCGTTTGCGGCGGGAGGGGCCGTCGACGTCATGGCGCGCATCGTCGCCGAAAAGCTCAGCGAAGCCTGGAAGCAGCCGGTCATCGTGGACAACCGGGCCGGCGCGTCGGGCAACGTCGGCGCCGAAGCAGTGGCGCGCGCCGAGCCCGACGGCTACACCTTGCTGATAGCGCCGCCCGGCCCGATTGCGATCAATCAGCACTTGTTCGCAGGGCTGCGGTTCGATCCCGCCACGTTCGTGCCGGTTACCATCATCGCCGGAGGACCGAACATCCTGGTGACGCGGCCGGGGCTCGCCGCCAATGTCGCCGAGCTGATCGCCCTGGCCAAAGCGCAACCGGGCAAGCTCACCTACGGATCGCCGGGCAAGGGAAGCACGCCGCATCTGTCGGCGGAGCTGTTGAAATCCCTGTCGGGCATCCAGATGACACATGTCCCGTACAAGAGCGTCCCGGAGGCGATGCGGGATGTGGTGTCGGGCCAGGTCGATCTCACCTTCGGCACACAGGTCGACGCATTTGCGTTGATTCAAAGCGGGCGCCTGCAGGCGCTCGGGACCGGCGGCACTGCACGCTCTCCGCTGTTGAGCGGCGTTCCGACCATCGCCGAGACCCTGCCGGGCTTCGTATCGACGGTGTGGTACGGCGCGGTGGCGCCGCCGCGGACGCCCGCTCAGATCGTCGAGAAGCTCTCCACGACCGTGTCGACGCTGCTGCGTGAATCGGGGTCCATGGCAAGGGTGCAGGCGCTGCAATCGACGCCGATCCTGAACTCGCCGGCGGAAGCTTCCGTCTTCATCGCGGCCGAAAGCGAGCGCTGGCGCCGCGCCATCCTTGCCGCGGGTCTGAAGCCGGAATAGCCGGATCTTCCACGATCGGGGCGGAGGTTGGCTTTGGCACCGATGGCGTGCCAACCTGCCTCCATGTCCCGGCCGCAGCGCGACATCCGGTTTTGCCAGAGCTCGGATGGCGTGCGCATCGCCTACGCCGCGAGCGGATCGGGTCCGCCGGTGGTGCGGGTGGGGCCGTGGCACACGCACGCCGAACTGGATTGGTCGAGCCCGTTCTGGCTGCCCTGGCTCAGGATGCTGGCGAATGGGCGCTCGCTGCTCCACTACGATTTCCGCGGCCATGGGCTCTCGGATCGGCAGCCATGCGATCCCGCATTCGAGCGGCACGTCGACGATCTCGCGGCGGTCCTGGCGTCGACCCAGACGAAGCATTGCGCCTTGCTGGGGATCGCCGGCGGATGCGCGATTGCGATTGCCTACGCGGTTCGCTGGCCGGAACAGGTCGACCGGTTGATCCTGTTCGGCGGATTCAGCCGTGGCAGCATCGCCCGCAGCAAGACGACCGACGAGGCTGAAGCCGCCCGCACCGTGCTGCGTGTGATGGAATTGAGCAACGTGCATGACGATCCGGCGTTTCGCCAGCTCTTCACGGCCCAATGCATCCCGGATGCCTCGGCGGAACAGTCGCAGGCTTTCAATCAACTGACGCGCATCGCGGGAGGTACGCGAGCGAGCGTCAGCGTCCTGCGCACCCTGTACGAGGTCGACGTGCGTGCGCTCGCGCCGAAGGTGCGCTGTCCGACGCTGGTGCTGCATCCGACGAACAATCTGCGCGTTCCCTACGAGGAAGGCCGTTCGCTCGCCGCTCTCATTCCGAATGCCCGCTTCGTCCCGCTGCAGAGCCGCAATGCGCTGCTGCTCGAGCAGGAGCCCGCCTGGAGCCTGTTCGAGACCGAGGTCGAGGCGTTTTTGTCCGCGGCGCGCTCGGAGATCGTG
>DATEKY010000649.1:0-2413 GCA_035277225.1 Xanthobacteraceae bacterium | reverse complement strand
CCCTTCCACAGCTCGAGCGCCTCGAACGGGTGCGCGGCGAAGTAGACCGGATTGTAGAACAGCACGTAGCCGATGCGGCCGCCGAGAATGATGCCGAGCGTGATCCACACGATGAAGTCGTCGAGGTCGAGCGTGGTCATCGGCGGCGGTCCGCCCCACAGCCGCGGTGCCTTGATCAACGCGCGCGCGTAGAACCAGCCGGCCAGGATGCCGACGATATAGGCGAGCGCATACCAGCGGATCGCGAACGGCCCGATCTGGATCAGCACCGGATCGAAATTGGGGAATTGCAGCGCCAGCAGCATGGAGATGTCCCGCTTGTATCGGGTCATGCCGCTGCGGCGCCGGCGAAGTCAAGCGAATGTGCGTTGTAGGCGCGCCGCGCGCGTCTTACCTACGCCGTGCGGAATTGACGGGTGACGTCATGACGGACGGCGCGCAAGCAAAAACGGCCTTCGTATTCGCGGGCGGAGGCAGCTTCGGCGCCATTCAGGTCGGCATGCTGCATTCGCTCGCCACCCACGGCATTGCTGCCGACATGGTGTTCGGTTCGAGCGCCGGCGCGCTCAACGCCGCCTATTATGCGGGAAATCCGACGCTCGAAGGGGTGCGCGGGCTCGAGGCGATCTGGCGCGGGCTGCGCCGGCAGGACGTGTTTCCGCTGACGCTGAAGACATTGTACGGCTTCGCCCGGCGGCGCGATTTTCTCGTCACGTCGCAGGGCTTGCGCAGCCTGATCGACACGCACCTGCCGTATCGCAATCTGGAAGATGCGAAGATTCCGATTTATGTGGTCGCGACCGACATTCTCTCGGGCGAGACCGTCGTGCTGTCGGAAGGTCCGGCCGCCGACGCGATCCTGGCGAGTGCCGCCATCCCGGCGGCGTTCGCGCCGGTGCACTTCAAGGACCTCTATCTCGCCGACGGCGCGATCTGCAGCAACACCCCGGTCCGCGTCGCCGCGGCGGTCGGCGCAAAGCGCCTCATCATCCTGCCGACCGGATACGCTTGCGCGCTGCAGGCGCCGCCGGTCGGCGCGGTGGCGAATGCGCTGCACGCGCTGACGTTGCTGATTGCGCGGCAACTGATCAGCGAGCTCGACAGCCTCGAGCGCGACATCGATTACTTCGTGCTGCCGCCGCTGTGTCCGCTGAAGGGCTCGCCGTATGATTTTTCGCACACCGGCGAGCTGATCGAGCGCGCGGTGGAGAGCACGGATGCGTGGCTCGCCCAGGGAGGCCTGGAGCGGCCGCGCGTTCACACGCAGCTCGGCCTGCACAAGCACAGTCATTAACGTACACCGACGGCTGCCCTTGCCCGGCGCGGCCGCAGCCCCCATTCTCTGCTGAACGCGGAGTTCGCCGATGACCCAGACCAACAACCGCTTCTTCGACGAGGTCGCGAAGCTGATGAACGACGCAGCCGGCGTGGCGGGCGGGGTGCGGCGCGAGTTCGACACCATGATGCGCACCCAGGCCGAGCGCATTCTGCGCGATCTCGACGTGGTGCAGCGCGAGGAGTTCGAGGCGGTGAAGGACATGGCCCGCCTCGCGCGCGAGGAGAACGAGGCCTTGAAGGCGCGTATCGCCGCGCTGGAGGCGAAGCTCGGCGGCCAGGGCGGTTGAGGGAGCACACCGGCCCTTTCTTGCGCGATTTCCTTGTCTTTCCGGCCTCTTGCGGCTATAAGCCCGCTCGCCCGCAGCCCCGACACCCCTGGAGGCACGCTGCCGGGCAATTCACTCATGCAACCAAGGACTTAAAGCTATGGCGACCGTCAATGAACTGAGCGCGACGGCGCGTCCGAAGGCCGGCAAGGGGGCCGCCCGGGCAGTGCGTCGCGAGGGCCGCGTGCCCGGCGTGATCTACGGCGACAGCAAGGAGCCGATCGGCATCTCGCTCGACTTCAAGGAACTGCGGCAGCGGATCTATGCCGGCCACTTCCTCACCACCGTCTTCAACGTCGACGTGGACGGCACGAAGCACCGTGTGATCCCGCGCGACTTCCAGCTCGACCCGGTCAAGGACAACCCGATCCATGTGGACTTCCTGCGCCTCGGCGAAGGCGCGAAGGTACGCGTGCGCGTGCCGATCCATGTCAAGAACGCCGACCAGGCGCCGGGCATCAAGCGCGGCGGCACGGTCAACATCGTGACCCACACGATCTCGGTGCTGGTCCCGGCCGACGATATTCCGCAGGCGTTCGACGTCGACCTGACGGGTCTCGAGATCAACTACTCGAAGCACCTGTCCGACGTGGAACTGCCGAAGAACGTCAAGGTGCTGGAGCACGGCGACATCACGCTGGTCACCATCGTGCCGCCGTCCGGCTACGCCGAAGAAATGAAGGCGGCCGCCGAGGCTGCGGCTCAGGCTGCGGCTGCCGCACAGGCTGCGGCGGATGCGCCTCCGGCTC
>DATEKY010000648.1:0-10793 GCA_035277225.1 Xanthobacteraceae bacterium | reverse complement strand
AGCGCGTCGAACGTCGCGCGCACCATGTTGTACGGGTTGGACGAGCCGATCGACTTCGCCACCACGTCCTGCATGCCGAGCGCATCGAACACCGCGCGCATCGGGCCGCCCGCGATGATGCCGGTGCCGGGAGGGGCGGCGCGCAGGAACACCTTGCCGGCGCCGTGACGGCCGGCGACGTCGTGATGCAGCGTGCGGCCCTCGCGCAGCGGCACGCGGATCAGGTTGCGCTTGGCCGCGTCGGTCGCCTTGCGGATCGCTTCCGGCACCTCGCGCGCCTTGCCGTGGCCGTGTCCGACCCGGCCCTTCTGGTCGCCGACGATGACGAGCGCGGCGAAGCCGAAGCGGCGGCCGCCCTTCACCACCTTCGCCACACGGTTGATGTGGACGAGCTTGTCGACGAACTCGCTCGGCTCCTCCCGCTCGCGGGAGCGGCGATCTCGTTCGCGCGGTTCACGTGCCATCGGTCATGATCCCTTAAAACTTCAATCCAGCTTCGCGCGCGGCATCGCCGAGCGCCTTGACGCGGCCGTGGTAGAGATAGCGGCCACGATCGAACACCACGTCGGTGACGCCCTTCTCGGCCGCACGCTCGGCAACCAGCTTGCCGACCGCCTTGGCGGCGTCGATGTTGGCGCCGGTCTTGCCGCCGTCGCGCATCGTCTTTTCCATCGACGAGGCGGCCACCACCGTTCCGCCCTTCAGATCGTCGATGATCTGCGCGTAGATATGCTTCGACGAACGGAATACCGACAGCCGCGGACGGCCGTTGGCTCCCGCCTTGACGGCACGGCGAACGCGCGCCTGGCGCCGCTGCGTCGTGCTCAGATACTTGCCCATCCTCGGCTCCGTTACTTCGTCTTCGCCCTGAGCGCGACCAGTTCGCGCGCCAGATCGTGCAGCTTTGCTTGCCGGTCCGCGGCATTGTCGCGGCGGCGGTCGAATTGGTAGCGGCTGACGCGCAGCTGTTCGCGGCGGGGGCCCACGACGATGAGCTCACCCGACTGCGGCAACCCGAACGCGCCCGCGTAGGTCATTTCTTCTTGCCTTCCTTGCGGAAGATGTACTCGTTCGCGTACTTCACGCCCTTGCCCTTGTACGGCTCGGGCGGGCGGAACCCGCGGATCTCGGCCGCGACCTGTCCGACCTTCTGCTTGTCGATGCCGGTGATCAGGATCTCGGTCGGCTTCGGCGTCGTGATCGCGATGCCCTCCGGGATCGGGAAGATCACGTCATGGCTGTAGCCGAGCGCGATCTGCAGGTTCTTGCCCTGCAGCGCGGCGCGGTAGCCGACGCCGGTGATCTCGAGCTTCTTCTCGTAGCCCTTGGTGACGCCGGTGACGAGATTGTTCACCAGCGTGCGCGAGGTGCCCCACATCGAGCGCGCGCGCTTGGTCTCGCTGCGCGGATCGACCTTGACCTCGCCCTTGTCCATTTTCACCACCACGTCGTCGGGCAGCACCACCTGGAGCTGGCCCTTCGGGCCCTTGACCTTGACGGTCTGCCCTTCGACGTTGGCCGTGACGCCCGACGGGATCGGGACCGCCTTTTTGCCGATGCGTGACATCGTTTTGTTCCCTAACTCCCCGGCCCTAGAACACGGTGCAGAGGATTTCGCCGCCGACATTGGCCTCGCGCGCATCGTGATCCGCCATCACGCCCTTCGGCGTCGACAGGATCGAGATGCCGAGTCCGTTGTTGACGCGCGGCAGCGTCTTCACCGAGACGTAGACGCGGCGGCCGGGCTTCGACACGCGTTCGATCTCGCGGATCACCGGCGCGCCGTCGAAATACTTCAGCTCGATCTCGAACTCCGAGCGCCCGTCCTTGTGCTCCACCGTGGTGTAGCCGCGGATGTAGCCTTCGGTCTTGAGCACGTCGAGCAGGTTCGCGCGCAGGCGTGAGCCCGGCGTCGAGACTTTGCTCTTCTTGCGCAGCTGCGCGTTGCGGATACGCGAGAGGAGATCGCCGATCGGATCGTTCACGGACATGCGACCCTCCTCACCAGCTCGACTTCACGAGGCCGGGGACCAGGCCCTTGGAGCCGAGGTCGCGCAGCGCAATGCGGCTCATCTTGAGCTTGCGGTAGTAGGCGCGCGGACGGCCGGTGACCTCGCAGCGGTTGCGCACGCGGATCTTGGCCGAGTTGCGCGGCAATTCCGCGAGCTTCAGCGCCGCCGCAAAGCGCTCTTCCATGGTCACGGTCTTGTCCATCGTGATCTTCTTCAGCCGCGCGCGGCGGCCCGAATACTGCTTCGCGAGCCGCGCCCGCCGCTTGTTCTTCTCGATCGAACTGGTCTTCGCCATTCAGCGTCTCCTGGGTATCCGCGTTTGAGGAAGGCTGTTCAGCCCCTCACTGCCGGAACGGGAAATTGAAAGCCTGCAACAGCGCGCGGGCTTCGTCGTCGTTCTTCGCCGTCGTGCAGACGACGATGTCCATGCCGAGGCTCGACTCCACCTTGTCGTAGTCGATCTCCGGGAAGATCAGGTGTTCCTTGATGCCGATCGTGTAGTTGCCGCGCCCGTCGAAGCTCTTCGGGTTGAGCCCGCGGAAGTCGCGCACGCGCGGCAGCGCGATGTTCACCAGCCGGTCAAGGAATTCGTACATCCGCGTGCGGCGCAGCGTGACCTTGCAGCCGATCGGCTGATTCTCGCGCAGCTTGAAGGTCGCGATCGACTTGCGCGCATGGGTGATCACCGCCTTCTGGCCGGCGATCGCCGCGAGGTCGGCGGCCGCGAGGTCGACCTTCTTGCGGTCGTTCACGCCTTCGCCGACGCCCATGTTGAGCACGATCTTGTCGATGCGCGGCACCTGCATCGGATTCTTGTAGCCGAACTGCTCCATCAGCTTCTTGCGGATGGTCTCGTCGAACTGCTTGCGCAGCCGCGACGGCCCCTTCGGCTCCGGCTCGCGCTCGCCCGCGGGCGCTTTCGCCGCACCCTTGGCCGCCTTCGCGCGCTCGGCCTTTTCGGCCTTCTCGGACTTCGGCGCCTTGTCGGTCTTTTCGGCCTTCGGCTTCTTCTCTTCTTTATCAGCCATCGATCTCAACTCCGGAGCGCTTCGCAAAGCGGACCTTCTTGTCGCCCACGATCTTGAAGCCGACGCGGGTCGGCTTGCCGTCCTTCGGGTCGGCGAGCGCGAGGTTGGACAGGTGCACAGAGGATTCCTTGGCGATGATGCCGCCTTCCTGCTGCGCGGATTGCTTCTGGTGGCGCTTGACCATGTGGATGCCGCGCACCAGCGCGCGATCCTGCGTGGTGCGCACCTCGATCACCTCGCCGCTGCGACCCTTGTCGCGGCCGGAAATGACCACGACCTTGTCGCCCTTGCGGATTTTCGCCGCCATCACAGCACCTCCGGCGCGAGCGAGATGATCTTCATGTGGTTCTTTGCGCGCAGCTCGCGCGGCACCGGCCCGAAGATGCGGGTCCCGACCGGCTCCATCTGCGGATTGATCAGCACCGCCGCGTTGGTGTCGAAGCGGATGACCGAGCCGTCGGCGCGGCGGATGTCCTTGCGGACCCGCACCACGACGGCCTTCATCACTTCGCCCTTCTTGACGCGGCCGCGCGGCGCCGCCTCCTTGACCGAGACGACGATCACGTCCCCGATCGTGGCGTATTTCCGCTTCGACCCGCCCAGCACCTTGATGCACATGACGCGACGCGCACCGGAATTATCCGCCACGTCGAGGTTGGTCTGCATCTGGATCATTGATGCACCTCTTCCTCTTTCCTTTTGCGCCTAAACCGCGCGCTTAAGCTCTTGCCCGCTTCTCGCCCCGGACCACGGTCCAGCGCTTCAGCTTCGAAATCGGGCGATGTTCTTCCAGCCACACGATGTCGCCGACCGCGTACTCGTTGGTCTCGTCGTGGGCGTGATACTTCTTCGACCGCCGCACGGTCTTTTTCAGGACCGGGTGCGTGAAGCGGCGCTCGACGCGGACAATGACGGTCTTGTCCTGCTTGTCGCTCACCACGGTGCCCTGCAGCATCCGCTTCGGCATTACGCTCTCCTCACTTCGACTTTTCGCCGGCGCGCTTCTGCGCCGCGATGGTCTTGACCCTTGCGATGTCGCGGCGCACCTCGCGCACGCGGCCGGTGTTCTCCAGCTGGCCCGTGGCCCGCTGGAAGCGCAGGTTGAACTGCTCTTTCTTCAGCTTCATCAGCTCGTCGGAGAGCTGGTCGGGCGTCATCGCCCTGGCGTCGCCGGCTTTCATATCGTTACTCCGCGATGCGCTGTACGAAGCGCGTCTTGATCGGCAGCTTGGCGGCGGCGAGCGCGAGCGCTTCCTTGGCCAGCTGCACCGGCACGCCGTCGAGCTCGAACAGGATGCGGCCGGGCTTGATCCGCACCACCCAGTATTCGACGCCGCCCTTGCCCGAGCCCATGCGCACTTCGAGCGGCTTCTTCGACACCGGCACGTCCGGGAACACGCGGATCCAGACGCGGCCGGCGCGCTTCATGTGGCGCGTCAGCGCGCGGCGCGCGGCTTCGATCTGGCGCGCGGTGACGCGCTCCGGCTCGAGCGCCTTGAGGCCGTATTCGCCGAAGGCGAGCGTCGCACCGGAGCCCGCAACGCCCTTGATGCGGCCCTTGTGCGCCTTGCGGAACTTGGTCTTGATCGGTTGCAGCATGACTTATTCCCTAGGCCGCGTCGCGGCGCGGACGTCCCGCCTCGCCTTCGGCCATCTTCTTGTCCTGCGCCATCGGATCGTGCTCGAGGATCTCGCCCTTGAAGATCCACACCTTGACGCCGCAGGTGCCGTAGGTGGTGAACGCGGTCGCGACGCCGAAGTCGACGTCGGCGCGCAGCGTGTGCAGCGGCACGCGGCCCTCGCGGTACCACTCCATGCGGGCGATTTCGGCGCCGCCGAGACGGCCCGAGCAGTTGATGCGGATGCCTTCCGCGCCGAGCCGCATCGCCGACTGCACCGCGCGCTTCATCGCGCGGCGGAACGCGACGCGGCGCTCGAGCTGCTGCGCGATCGATTCGGCGACGAGCTGCGCGTCCAGCTCCGGCTTGCGGATCTCGACGATGTTGATGACGACGTCGCTGTCGGTCAGCTTCGCCACCATCTTGCGCAGCTTCTCGATGTCGGCGCCCTTCTTGCCGATCACCACGCCCGGGCGCGCCGACTGGATCGTCACGCGGCACTTCTTGTGCGGACGCTCGATCACGATCTTCGACACCGCGGCCTGCTTCAGCGCCTCGGACAGCTTCTCGCGGATCTCCATGTCTTCGTGCAGGAGCTTGCCGTAATCGCCCTTGCCCGAATACCAGCGCGAATCCCAGGTGCGATTGATCCCGAGACGCAGCCCGACCGGATTGACCTTCTGACCCATGGATCCCTCTTAAGCCTTTGCCGCCGCCGGCGCTTCGACCTCACGCACCACGATGGTGAGGTGCGAGAACGGCTTCATGATGCGGGCCGCACGGCCGCGTCCGCGCGGCGAGAAGCGCTTCATGACCAGCGCCTTGCCGACATGTGCCTCGGCAACGATCAGATCGTCGATGTCGAGCTCGTGATTGTTTTCCGCGTTCGCGATCGCCGACTGCAGGCACTTGCGAACGTCCTTCGCGATGCGCTTGCGCGAGAATTCCAGATCGGCGAGCGCGGCCGCGACCTTCTTGCCGCGGATCAGGCCCGCGACAAGGTTGAGCTTCTGCGGGCTGATCCGGAGCGTCCGGGCGACCGCCTGGGCCTCGTTGTCAGCGAGCCTTCGCTCGTGCGCTTTCTTGCTCATCGATAAATCCTCAGCCTGCGGCCGGCGCGCCGGTCGCGCGCTTCGCCTTGCGGTCGGCCGAGTGGCCGTAGAACGTCCGCGTCGGCGCGAACTCGCCGAACTTGTGACCGACCATTTCCTCGGTGACGTTTACCGGGATGTGCTTGTGGCCGTTGTAGACGCCGAACGTCAGCCCGACGAACTGCGGCAGGATGGTGGAGCGACGGCTCCAGATCTTGATCATCTCGTTGCGGGTCGAACCGCGCGCGGCCTCTGCCTTCTTCAGCAGGTAGCCATCGACGAACGGACCCTTCCAGACGGAACGCGCCATGGTGCTTGCCTTACTTCTTCTTCCGGGCGTGGCGGCTCGCCACGATGAATTTCTGCGTCTGCTTGTTGGTGCGGGTCTTCTTGCCCTTGGTCGGCTTGCCCCACGGGGTCACCGGGTGACGGCCGCCCGAGGTGCGGCCTTCGCCGCCGCCGTGCGGGTGATCGATCGGGTTCATCGAGACGCCGCGGTTGTGCGGACGGCGGCCGAGCCAGCGCTTGCGCCCGGCCTTGCCGATCGAGGTGTTCATGTGGTCCGGGTTCGACACCGCGCCGACGGTTGCCATGCACTTGCCGAGGATCAGGCGCTGCTCGCCGGAATTGAGCCGCATGATGACGTAGTCCGCGTCGCGGCCGACGATCTGCGCGTAGGAGCCGGCCGAGCGCGCGAGCTGCCCGCCCTTGCCGATCTTGAACTCGACGTTGTGCACGATCGTGCCGACCGGCATGTTGGCCATCGGCATCGCGTTGCCTGGCTTCACGTCGACATGCTCGCCCGCGACCACCGTGTCGCCGACGCCGATGCGCTGCGGCGCCAGGATGTAGGCGAGCTCGCCGTCGTCGTACTTCAGGAGAGCGAGGAACGCAGTGCGGTTCGGATCGTATTCGAGCCGCTCGACCTTCGCGGCGACGTCGAACTTGCGCCGCTTGAAGTCGACCACGCGATACGACTGCTTGTGGCCGCCGCCGCGGAAGCGCACCGTGGTGCGGCCGTTGTTGTTGCGGCCGCCGCTCGAATGCTTGCCCTCGGTCAGCGTCTTGACCGGCTTGCCCTTGTAGAGGGCGGTGCGATCGACCAGCACCAGCTGACGCTGGCTCGGCGTGGTCGGATTGAATGTCTTGAGTGCCATCTTGCTATCCGCCTTACAGCCCGGTGGTCACGTCGATGCGGTGACCTTCTTCGAGGGTCACCACGGCTTTCTTCACGTCCGACTGCACGCCCGGACGGCCGCGGAACGCCTTGCGCTTGCCTTTGCGGTTGAGCGTGTTCACCGCCTTGACCTTGACGTCGAACAGCTTCTCCACCGCTTCCTTGATCTGCGGCTTGGTCGCGGTCGCGGCGACGCGGAAGATCACCTTGTTGTACTCGGACGCCATCGTGGCCTTCTCGGTGATGACCGGAGAAAGGACCACGTCGTACAGGCGCGGATCGGTCGGGATGCTCATTTAAACCGCGCCTCCAGCGCCTCGACGGCGGCCTTGGTCAGCACCAGCTTGTGCCGGCGCAGGATGTCGTAGACGTTGATGCCCTGGATCGGCAGCACGTCCACGTTCGGAATGTTGCGCGCGGCGCGGCCGAAGTTCTCCTCGATCGTGTCGCCGCCGATGAACAGCGCGTTGGCGAGCTCGAGCTTGCCGAACTGCGCCGCCAGCGCCTTGGTCTTGGCGTCCTTCACCGACAGCGCGTCGATGACGACGATGTTGCCGTCCTTGGCCTTCGCAGAAAGCGCATGACGCAGCGCGAGCGCGCGCACCTTCTTCGGCAGGTCGATCGCATGGTCGCGCGGATGCGGGCCGAACGAACGGCCGCCGCCGCGGAACAGGTTGGCGCGCTGCGAGCCGTGACGCGCGCCGCCCGAGCCCTTCTGCGGACCGGATTTCTTGCCGGTGCGGTTGATGTCGGCGCGGTTCTTCACCGCGTGCGTGCCGGCGCGCCGCTTGGCGAGCTGCCACACGACGCAGCGCTGGATCAGGTCGTCCCGCGGCTCGAGGCCGAAGATTTCCTTGTTCAGCGTGACCGAGCCGGCGTCCTTGCCGTCGAGGGTGGTGACCTTGAGGTCCATCACGCGCCCTCCCCTTTGGCTTCGTCTGCGGCGGCACCGTTGGCGCCGTCGGCGAGACGGAACTTGCCGGGCTTCGGCAGATCCTTCGGCGGCGCCTTCTTCACGGCGTCGCGCACCGTGATCCAGCCGCCCTTCGCGCCGGGCACCGCGCCCTCGATCAGGATCAGGCCGCGCTCGACGTCGACCTGCGCGACCTTCAGGTTGATGGTGGTGATGCGCTCGACGCCGAGGTGGCCGGGCATCTTCTTGTTCTTGAAGGTCTTGCCCGGGTCCTGGCGGCCGCCGGTCGAACCGATCGAGCGATGCGAGATCGACACACCGTGCGAGGCGCGCAAGCCGCCGAAATTCCAGCGCTTCATGCCGCCCGCAAAGCCCTTGCCGATCGACGTGCCGGTCACGTCGACGAACTGCCCCGCAACGAAGTGGTCCGCGGTGATCTCCGCGCCGACCGGGATCATCGCGTCTTCGCTGACGCGGAACTCGGCCACCTTGCGCTTCGGCTCGACCTTGGCGACCGCGAAGTTGCCGCGTTCGGCCTTGGTGACGTTCTTCACCTTGCGGGTGCCGGAGCCGAGCTGCAGCGCGACGTAGCCGTTCTTGTCCTTGGTGCGGTGTCCGACGACCTGGCAATTCGCCAGCCGCAGCACCGTGACGGGCACGTGTGCGCCGGCCTCGGTGAAGAGGCGTGTCATCCCGACCTTTTGTGCGATCACACCGGAACGCATGGGAGTGTCCTCGATTCCTAAAAAACAGCGCTTACAGCTTGATCTCGACGTCGACGCCGGCGGCGAGGTCGAGCTTCATCAGCGCGTCCACGGTCTGCGGCGTCGGATCGACGATATCGAGCAGGCGCTTGTGCGTGCGCATCTCGAACTGCTCGCGGCTCTTCTTGTCGACGTGCGGCGAACGGTTGACCGTGAACTTCTCGATCCTGGTCGGCAGCGGGATCGGCCCGCGCACCTGCGCGCCGGTCCGCTTCGCCGTATTGACGATCTCGCGCGTCGACGTATCGAGGATACGGTGATCGAAGGCCTTGAGCCGGATGCGGATGTTCTGGCCGTTCATTGTCGGTCTTTCTCAGTCGCAGGTAATGGGTGAGTGGTGAGTAGTGATTGGTGAAGTGGCCACCATTCACTACTCACTATTCGCTACTCACCCTACTCGATGATGCTGGCGACGACGCCGGCGCCGACGGTACGGCCGCCCTCGCGGATCGCGAAGCGCAGCTTCTCTTCCATCGCGATCGGCACGATCAGGTGCACTTCCATCGTGATGTTGTCGCCCGGCATCACCATTTCGGTGCCTTCGGGCAGATGCACCATGCCGGTCACGTCGGTGGTGCGGAAGTAGAACTGCGGGCGGTAGTTGGTGAAGAACGGCGTGTGACGGCCGCCCTCTTCCTTGGTCAGGATGTAGGCCTCGGCCTTGAACTTGGTGTGCGGCTTGACCGAGCCCGGCTTGCACAGCACCTGACCGCGCTCGACTTCCTCACGCTTGGTGCCGCGCAGCAGCGCGCCGATGTTGTCGCCGGCCTGGCCCTGGTCGAGCAGCTTGCGGAACATCTCGACGCCGGTGACGACGGTCTTCTGCGTCTCCTTGAGGCCGACGATCTCGACTTCCTCGCCGACCTTGATGATGCCGCGCTCGACGCGGCCGGTCACGACCGTGCCGCGGCCCGAGATCGAGAACACGTCTTCGACCGGCATCAGGAACGGCTGGTCGACCGGACGCTCCGGCTGCGGAATCGAGCTGTCGACCGCTTCCATCAGCTTGAGGACGGCGTCGTGGCCGATCTCCTTGTTCTTGTCTTCCAGCGCCATCAGCGCCGAGCCGCGGATCACCGGGATGGTGTCGCCCGGGAAGTTGTACTTCGACAGCAGCTCACGGACCTCGAGCTCGACCAGGTCGAGCAGCTCGGGGTCGTCGACCATGTCGACCTTGTTCATGAACACGACCAGCGCCGGCACGCCGACCTGGCGCGCGAGCAGGATGTGCTCGCGGGTCTGCGGCATCGGGCCGTCGGCGGCCGACACGACCAGGATCGCGCCGTCCATCTGCGCGGCGCCGGTGATCATGTTCTTCACGTAGTCGGCGTGCCCGGGGCAGTCGACGTGCGCGTAGTGGCGGTTCTTGGTCTGGTATTCGACGTGCGCCGTCGCGATCGTGATGCCGCGCGCTTTCTCTTCCGGCGCCTTGTCGATCTGGTCGTAGGCCGTGAAGGTCGCGCCGCCGGTCTCGGCCAGCACCTTGGTGATCGCGGCCGTCAGCGACGTCTTGCCATGATCGACGTGTCCGATCGTGCCGACGTTGCAATGCGGCTTGTCGCGATTGAATTTTTCCTTGCCCATGACGGTCTCCGTTGGTCCTTAAACTCAAGCTCTCAGTTGATCAGGCGAACTTCGCCTGGATTTCTTCCGCGACCGCACGCGGGACTTCCGCGTAGTGGTCGAATTGCATCGTGAACGTCGCGCGGCCCTGGCTCATCGAACGCAGGTTCGAGACGTAGCCGAACATGTTCTGCAGCGGCACCATCGCGGTCACGACGTTGGCGTTGCCGCGCATGTCCTGACCCTGGATCTGGCCGCGCCGCGAGTTCAGGTCGCCGATGACCGAGCCGGTGTAGTCCTCCGGCGTCACCACCTCGACCTTCATGATCGGCTCGAGCAGCACCGGGCCGCCCTCGCGCAGGCCTTCGCGCATCGCAGAACGCGACGCAATCTCGAAGGCGAGCGCCGACGAATCGACTTCGTGGTAGCCGCCGTCGATCAGCGACACCTTGAGATCGACCACCGGGAAGCCGGCGAGCACGCCCGAGCCGAGCACCGACTCGATGCCCTTCTCGACGCCCGGGATGTATTCCTTCGGCACGTTGCCGCCGACGATCTTGCTCTCGAACTCGTAGCCGGTTCCCGGCTCCTTCGGCTCGAGCACCAGCTTGACCTTGGCGTACTGG
>DATEKY010000647.1:0-3739 GCA_035277225.1 Xanthobacteraceae bacterium | reverse complement strand
TGCTGCCGTTCCCGGAAGTGGCGCGGGTGGCAGCGGAGTAGGTTTGTCATCCCGGGCGAGCGTAGCGAGACCCGGGACCCACCTCCCGTTTCGCGTTGGCGTCGCGAGGGGTCCCGGCTCGCGCGATGCTGCGCATCGCTTGGCCGGGATGACAGCTGCGCTTAATTCATCACCCCGGCGGCGCGCTCCAGCAGCAGCTTCTTCTCGCGCGCGTTCTGCGTCAGCGATGCGGCGCGCTCGAATTCGGCGCGCGCCTCCTCGAGCCGGCCGAGCTTCTTCAAGAAATCGCCGCGCACGCTCGGCAGCAAATGATAGTTCTTCAGCATCGGCTCGGCGGCGAGCGCGTCGACACGTTCGAGCCCCGCCTGCGGCCCGAACGCCATCGCGACCGCGACCGCAAGGTTGAGCTCGATCACCGGCGACGGCGTGATGCCGGCGAGCTGCTCGTAGAGCGCGACGATGCGGCGCCAGTCGGTGTCGTCGGCGACGCGGGCGCGCGCGTGACAGGCGGCGATCGCGGACTGCAGCGCGTAAGGCCCGAGCGGGCCCTGCGCCTCGGCGCGCGCGAGCGCCGCAAGCCCGCGGCGGATCAGCAACTGATCCCAGCGCGCGCGGTTCTGCTCGAGCAGCAGGATCGGCTCGCCCTGCGGGCCCGTGCGCGCCTTCAGCCGCGAGGCCTGGATCTCCATCAGCGCGACGAGGCCGTGCACCTCGCCTTCCTCCGGCGCGAGTTCGGCAAGGATGCGTCCGACGCGCAGCGCTTCCTCGCACAGCGCCGGGCGCATCCAGTCCGCGCCCGCGGTCGCCGCGTAGCCCTCGTTGAAGATGAGGTAGATGACTTCCAGCACCGAGGCGAGACGCTCGGCGCGCTCCGCTCCGCGCGGCACCTCGAACGGCACCTTCGCCTCGGTCAGCGTACGCTTCGCCCGCACGATGCGTTGCGCGATGGTCGGCTCGGCCGCCAAAAATGCGCGCGCGATCTCCTCTGTGGTGAGCCCGCCGATCAGCCGCAAGGTGAGCGCGACGCGCGCCTCGGCCGACAGCACCGGATGGCAGGCCGTGAAGACGAGACGCAACAGATCGTCGCCGATATCGTCGTCGAGCGCGGCATCGAGATCGGGCTCGTCCCGCTCGTCCATGTCGCGGCCGATCTCCTCGTGCTTGCGCGCGATCAGCCTGGCGCGTCGGCGCTCGTCGAAGGCGCGGTTCTTCGCGGCCGCCATCAGCCAGGCGCCGGGATTGTCCGGGATGCCCTGCGCCGGCCAGGCCTTCAGCGCCGCGACCAGCGCATCCTGCGCGAGCTCCTCCGCCGTCCCGACGTCGCGCGTGATGCGCGCGAGGCCGGCGATCAGCCGCGCCTGCTCGATGCGCCAGACCGCGTCGATGGCGCGATGGGGATCGGGAGCCGTCACGGCTCCCGGTTAGATCAAGTTCCCTTGACGCCGCAAGTGCTGCCTTTAGCGGCGCATGATCTAATCCGAAAACCGGTACCCACTTTTCGGGATCATGCGCTCACTTCTCGGCGGCGGCCTTCAGGTTGGCGAGACCTTCGGCGAACTGGGCGCCGACCATCTTGTCCACGTTCATGAACAGATGGACGATCTTGAACTTGTAGGGCACGGGTCCGTGCATCGCCCAGGTAACCGTGGTGCCGTCGCCGCCCGGCATCAAGGTGAAGTCGGCGATGTTGTGCGCCTCGAACGGCTTCATGAAGTCGAGCTTGATCATCACCTGCGACGGCGCCGGAGCGTTGAGGATCTCCATGCTGCCCGAGCCGACATTGCCGTTGCCCTCCCAGGCGTAGGTCGCGCCCTTGCCGGCGGTCTTGTCGCCATAGATGCGCTTCATCGCCGGATCGAGCTTCTCGTAGGGCGACCAGGCGCCCCACTGCTTGAAGTCATTGATGAAGGGGAAAATCTTCTCCGCCGGCGCCTTGATGACGGCGGAGCGCTGCACGCGGAAATCGTCCGGACGCGTCGCCGCATAGGCGAGAATGCCGACGACGCCGAGCGCGAGGACGGCGAGCACGATGAGCGTGATCTTCATGCCTCTCTCCTCAGGCGCAGGGCGGCACTTCGAACATCGGACGGATCTCGATCTCGAGATCGGTGACGCCGCAATCCGCGTGGATCTGCATGACGCGGCGCGCGCCCGCGATCGCCTCTTCGTGCGAGTCGTGGTGCAGGATGGCGAAGCCGCCGATCACTTCCTTGGTCTCGGCGAACGGGCCGTCGGTGACGCTGACCTTGCCGCCCGACATCGAAAGACGATGACCCTGCGCGCTCGGCAGCAGGCCGCCGCCCATCTCGAACTTGCCGAGCTTCTGCATCTCTTCCGACAGCCTGCCCATCGCGGCCATCAGTTCCGGATTCGGCGGCTTGCCGGCTTCGTAGTCCTTGGTCGCCTTGATCATCGCCATGAAGCGCATGTTGTTTCCCTCGTGCCTGCGGAGACCCTCTCCGCCTCTGACATCACGACGAACGGCGCTGTCCGGAATCGACAGCGCGCGCGAAAATTTTTTCGACGTGTTTCGCTAGCGCTCCCAGCAGGGCCCGACTTCGCGCACCTCGATGGTGGCGTATTCGGCGGCCGGACATTCGGTCGCGGCCGCGAGCGCCTGCTCCCTGGTGCAATCGAGCAGGAAGAAGCCGCCGACGATCTCCTTCGCTTCCGCGAAGGGACCGTCGACCATGCTGCGCCTGCCGTTGCGCATCTCGACGCGGAAGCCTTTCGAGGTCGGACCGAGCGAGTCGTAGACTTTCGCGATGCCGCGCGCGCGCAGGTCCTCGCCGAACTGCACCATGCGGTCGAACAGCACCTTGCCGTCCGGAATCGGCCGCGCTTCGCGCTGTCCCACCGGCTCCATCACCAGCAGCATGTACGGCATCGCTCGCTCCCCTCACCTCTTGGTGCGGCCTTGTCGATCACATCGGCTGCTCGACCAGCACCATCCAGCCCACGCCGAACTTGTCCTGCAGCATACCGAATTTCGGCGAGAAGAACGTCTTGCCGAGCGGCATCTCGACCTTGCCGCCGTCGCCGAGCGCGGCAAACAGCCTGTCGGCCTCGCCCTCGGTCTTCACCGACAGCGACAGCGCGAAGCCCTTGAACTCCGGCTTGCCCTTGGCGTAGCCGTCGGACGCCATCACGCGCTGGTCGCCGAGCCTGAAGCTCGAGTGCATGATCTTCTCTTCCGCGCCGGGCGGGCAGGCCTCGGGGTGATTGGCGGCTTCGGGATTTTCCTTGAAGCGCATCAGCATCTCGACCTCGATGCCGAGTGTCTTCTTGTAGAAGGTGAGCGCCTCTTCGAGGCGGCCATCGAAGAACAGATAGATCTGGGTCTGCATGGCGTATTCCTTTTTTTCGGATTGCCGGGAAATCTGCGCCGCGATTGCGGCTATTTTTTCTGTTGCGCCATCTGCTCGCCGACCGAGCGATGGTGGTCGATCGCCGGGCTCTCGCCGAAATCCTCGAGCTCGAAGAACTGGCGGATCTCGATCTCGCCGTCCTCGTTGTAGGGATTGGGGCAGCGCTTCATCCACTCGACCGCCTCTTCCTTCGACTTGACCTGGATGATCCAGTAGCCGGCGATCAGCTCCTTGGTCTCGGCGAAGGGTCCGTCGATCACGCTGCGCTTGCCGCCCTGGAAGCGGATGCGCGCGCCCTTCTGGCTCGGCTGCAGCCCCGCGCCGTCGAGCATGATGCCGGCCTTGACCATCTCCTCGTTGAACTTGGCCAT
>DATEKY010000646.1:0-2485 GCA_035277225.1 Xanthobacteraceae bacterium | reverse complement strand
GAAGGAACGTCCTTTTCGGAATTTGTGCTTGCCCGCCGGCTCGTGCGCGCAAATCGCCTGTTGACCGATCAAAGGTGGGCCGACCGTACCATTGCTTCCATTGCATTCGAGTCCGGCTTCGGCGACCTGTCGTATTTCAATCGCACGTTCAAGCGCTGTTATGGGGCGCGACCGTCCGAGGTTCGAGCGGGCGATCGCTACGGCGCCTGAACGCGCCCCTGCCTCAACGCCTCCCCGACCACCATGGCGCAGGCCATCGCGACATTGAGCGAGCGCAGTCCCTCCCGCATCGGGATGGTGAGCCGCGCATCGGCGGCGGCGTGCACCGCTTCCGGCACGCCGGCGGATTCGCGCCCGAGCATCAGCACGTCGCGGCCGGTGAATTGATGATCCAGATAGGAGGTCGTCGCCCGCGTGGTGAGCAGCACCAGCTTCATCTCCGCATCCCGTCGCCAATCCTCGAACGCCGCGAAGGAGACGTGCCGCGTGATCGTCACCTGATCGAGGTAGTCCATCCCGGCGCGGCGAAAGGCGCGGTCCGAGACCGGGAAGCCGGCCGGCTCGATGATGTGAGCCGCGATTCCGAAGCAGGCGGCCAGCCGCAGAATCGTGCCGGTGTTCTGCGCAATGTCGGGCTCGTAGAGGGCGATCTGCATGGCTGCAATGCCGACCTTCCTGAGGTGTTCCGGGAGCGGGAAACCACTGACGGGTGAGTAATTTACGCAGGTCTTGTGCGATGCCGCGCGTGCGGGCTTGCCTATCACTTCCAAGGGTGCCAATAGAACCATTCCGGACTGCGCCGCTTGAGCCTTCCCAAGGTCACGTGCGGCGCGCTCGTTTGCTGCGCTGGGGGCCGCAGGGGATTTGGTCCTTGCCGGTGCGCGATGGGCTCGCCGGCAAGGGGAAAGGGCCTTAGCTGTGACGACGACGACTGCGGCCGAGCCGACACGCCGCGATTTCCTTTATATCGCCACTGGGACGGTCGGAGCGGTCGGTGCCGCTGCGGTCGCCTGGCCGCTGATCAGCCAGATGAACCCGGATGCCTCGACCATCGCGGCCGGCGCCCCGGTCGAGGTCGATCTCGCGCCCGTCGCCGAAGGCCAGGTGATCAAGGTGTTCTGGCGCTCCAAGCCGATCTTCATCTCGCACCGGCGGGAGAAGGAGATCACGGACGCCAAGAACGTCGAGATCAAGAGCCTGCCCGACCCGCAGCCGGACTCGGCGCGCGTCAAGGCCGGCCACGAACAGTGGCTGGTGCTGATCGGCATCTGCACCCATCTCGGCTGCATCCCGCTCGCCCATCAGGGGCAATACGACGGTTTCTTCTGCCCGTGCCACGGGTCGGTCTACGACACCTCCGGCCGCATCCGGAGCGGCCCCGCGCCCGCCAATCTTGCCGTGCCGCCGTACGAGTTCGTCTCCGATACCAAGATCCGCATCGGCTGAGCCTTAGCGCAATTCCAATCGTCCAGGACTGAAGAGAATGAGCGGACCCTCGACCTATCAGCCGCAAAACGCATTCCTGAAATGGTTCGAGGCGCGCCTGCCGATCGGCGGGCTGATCCATTCCTCGTTCGTGGTCTACCCGACGCCGAAGAACCTGAATTACTGGTGGACCTTCGGCGCGATCCTGTCGTTCATGCTCGCCGTGCAGATCCTCACCGGTATCGTGCTGGTGATGCACTACACGCCGCATGTCGACATGGCGTTCAATTCCGTCGAGCACATCATGCGCGACGTGAACTACGGCTGGCTGCTGCGCTATCTGCACTCCAACGGCGCCTCGATGTTCTTCGTCGCGGTCTACATCCACATGTTCCGCGGGCTCTATTACGGCTCCTACAAGGAGCCGCGCGAGGTGCTGTGGATCCTCGGCGTGATCATCTACCTGCTGATGATGGCGACCGGCTTCCTCGGCTACACGCTGCCGTGGGGCCAGATGAGCTTCTGGGGCGCGACCGTCATCACCAACTTCTTCTCGGCGATCCCGATCGTCGGCGAGACGGTGGTGACCTGGCTGTGGGGCGGCTATGCGGTCGGCAATCCGACCCTGCAGCGCTTCTTCTCGCTGCACTACCTGCTGCCGTTCGTGATCGCCGGCGTCGTGGTTCTGCACATCTGGGCGCTGCACGTCGCGGGCCAGAACAATCCGGCCGGCATCGATCCGAAGTCGGGCCAGGACACCGTGCCGTTCACGCCGCACGCGACGATCAAGGACGGCTTCATGGTGATGCTGTTCTGCCTGCTCTTCGCCTGGTTCGTGTTCTACGTGCCGAACTACCTCGGCCACGCCGACAACTACATCCAGGCCAATCCGGGCGTGACGCCGGCGCACATCGTGCCGGAATGGTACTACCTGCCGTTCTACGCGATCCTGCGCTCGATCCCGAACAAGCTCGCCGGCGTCATCGCGATGTTCGGCTCGATCCTGGTGCTCGCCTTCCTGCCCTGGCTCGACACCTCGCGGGTGAAGTCGGCGACCTAC
>DATEKY010000645.1:0-7675 GCA_035277225.1 Xanthobacteraceae bacterium | reverse complement strand
CGACCGACTGGCATCTGGTGCATCTCGGCTCGCGCGCGACTGGCGGCGCCGGGCTGATCTTCACCGAGATGGTGTGCATCTCGGAAGAGGCGCGCATCACGCCCGGCTGCACCGGCCTCTACACCGATGCGCAGGAAGCGGCGTGGACGCGCATCGTCGATTTCGTGCATGCGAACTCGGCGGCGAAGTTCTGCCTGCAGCTCGGGCATTGCGGCCGCAAGGGCGCGACCAAGCTGATGTGGGAGGGCATGGACCAGCCGCTCCCCGAGGGCGCCTGGCCGGTGATCTCGGCGTCGGCGCTCCCTTACTATCCGCACAGCCAAATCCCGCGTGAAATGTCGCGCGCCGACATGGACAAGGTGTTGGCGGACTTCGTGCAGGCGGTGCGACGCGGCGACCGCGCCGGCTTCGACATGGCGGAGCTGCATTGCGCGCACGGCTATCTGCTGGCGAGCTTCATCTCGCCACTGACCAACACGCGCAGCGACGAATATGGCGGCAGCCTGGAGAACCGCCTGCGCTTCCCGCTCGAAGTGTTCCGCGCGATGCGCAAGGCCTGGCCGGACGAGAAGCCGATGTCGGTGCGCATCTCGGCGACCGACTGGAAGGACGGCGGCATCACCGGCGACGACTCGGTCGAGATCGCGCGCGCCTTCGCCGAAGTGGGCTGCGACCTGATCGACGTCTCGACCGGACAGACCGTGCATGATGCCGAGCCGATCTTCGGCCGCATGTACCAGACGCCGTTCTCGGATCAGATCCGCAACGAGGCCGGACTTGCAACCATGTGCGTCGGCGCCATCACCACCGCGGATCAGGTCAATACGATCGTGGCGGCGGGCCGGGCTGACCTGGTGGCGCTGGCGCGGCCGCACCTGGTCGATCCGTTCTTCACCCTGAAGGCGGCGGCGTGGTACGGCGCGACCGACATCCATTGCCCGCCGCAATACCTGTCGGGCCGCGACCAGATCTTCCGCAACTCCGCGCGCGACAAAGCCGACCTGACCCAGCTCAAGCTCAAGGCAAAGCCGAAGGGGCATTCGGCGGCGGGCTGGAAACAGGCGGCGGAGTAGCCGTCATCCCGGGCGAGGCCGAAGGCCGAGACCCGGGACCCACCGCGCAACACGACCAATCGGTGAGATGGGTCCCGGCTCGCGCCGGGCTGCGCCCGGCTCGCCCGGGATGACAGCGAAGCTCTACACCTGCAAATACTTCTCCTTCACGCTCCGGTCCGCCGCCAGCGCATCCGAGGTGCCGGTCCACACCACGTGGCCCTTCTCGATCACCACATGGCGGTCGGCGATTTTCGTGAGCGCATCGAGATGCTTGTCGACCAGCAGGATCGCCTGCCCTTCTCGCTTCAGCCGGCCGAGGCAGGACCAGATCTCGGAGCGGATCAGCGGCGCGAGGCCTTCGGTCGCCTCGTCGAGGATGAGCAGCTTCGGGTTGGTCATCAGCGCGCGGCCGATCGCGAGCATCTGCTGCTCGCCGCCGGAGAGCTGGTTGCCCATGTTGGTGCGCCGCTCGGCAAGCCGCGGGAAGAATTCATAGACCCGCCGCAGGGTCCAGCGCGCCTCGCCATGGCGCGCCGCCGCCGTTGCGACCAGGTTTTCCTCGACCGACAGCGTCGGAAACACCTGCCGGCCTTCCGGCACCAGGCCAAGCCCGCGCTGCGCGATGCGATAGGATGGACGCCCGAGCAACTCCTCGTCGGCAAAGCGCGCGCTGCCACCGCGCGCCGGAAGCAGCCCCATGATGGTGCGGATGGTCGTGGTCTTGCCCATGCCGTTGCGGCCGAGCAGGGTCACGACTTCGCCGGCGCCGACGGAGAAGCTCACGTCGAACAGCACCTGCGCGGGGCCGTAGCCGGCGGCGAGTTTGGCGACCGTCAGCATCATTCCATCCACGCGCTCGTCATGCCCCGCGAATGCGGGGCATCCAGTAAACACTGACCTCTCGGACAGGAGGGTCCGGCGTTTACTGGATCATCCGCTTTCGCGGATGATGACGTGGGAGAGAGCGTGCCCATCATCATTCCATCTCGTCGCCCAGATAGGCGGTGACCACCTGCGGGTCGGCGCGCACCTGCGCGGGCGTGCCGCTCGCAAGAATCTTGCCGTAGATCAGGACCGAAATGCGGTCCGCAAGCGCGAACACGGCATGCATGTCGTGCTCGACCAGCACCATCGGGAAGCGGCCTTTCAGCGAGCGCAGCGCCGTCACCAGCCTCTCGGTCTCGTCGCGTCCGGTGCCGGCCATCGGCTCGTCGAGCAGGAGCAGCTTCGGCTCCATCGCCAGCGCGATGGCAAGCTCGAGCGCGCGCTTCTCGCCATGCGACAGCTCGCCGGCCGGGACGGTTTCGCGTTCGCCTAGGCCGACCTGCGTGAGCGCAGCGCGCGCAGCTTCGTTCAAGCTTTCTTCCGCCGCGGCGGCGCCGAAGAAGCGGAAGCTCGAGCCGGAGCGCGCCTGCACGGCAAGCGCGACGTTCTCCAGCACGGAGAAGCGCGGCAGGATCGAGGTGATCTGGAACGAGCGCGCGAGACCACGCTGGGCGCGACGGTCCACCGCGAGTCCCGTCACGTCCTCGCCGCCGAACACGATGCGGCCGGCGTCGGGCGCGAGCAGGCCGGAGATCTGGTTGATCAGCGTGGTCTTGCCGGCGCCGTTCGGGCCGATCACGGCGTGCAGCTCGCCCGGCATCACATCGAGCGTGACATCGTCGGTGACGCGCAGGCCGCCGAAATTCTTCGACAGGTTCTCGATGCGCAGCACGGCCTCAGCCACGGATCATCCTCCGCAGCCGCGCGGCGAGGCCGAGCAGCCCGCCCGGCGCGAACACCGCGACCAGCACAAGCAGCGGGCCGAAGATCACCTTCCAGTGCTCGGTGATGCCGGAGAGCCATTCCTCGACCAGCAGGAACGCCGCCGCGCCGACGATCGCGCCGTTGAGCGTGCCGATGCCGCCGAAAATCACCATGATGAGCAGCTCGCCCGAGCGCTGCCATGACATATAGGCCGGGCTGACGAAATCGGTGGCATTGCCGAGCAGGAAGCCGGACAGCCCGCCGAGCGCGCCGGCGATCACGTAGGCGACGAGCTGGTAGCGGTAGACCTCGAAGCCGATAGTCGAGACGCGCAGCGGATTTTCCCGCGCGCCGCGATAGACGCGCCCGAAGCGCGAGCCGACCAGCGCGCGGCACAAGAGATACGCGCCGAGCAGGCAAATAAGGCAGATGTAGTAGAGCGAGCGGTCGCCGGAGAAGATCGGGAAGCCCGCCAATGTCGAGCGTACCCTTATGGTGAGGCCGTCGTCGCCGCCGTAAGGCGCAAGCGAGCTCGCCGTGAAGTACGCCATCTGCCCGAACGCGAGCGTGATCATGATGAAGTAGACGCCCTTGGTACGCAGGCACACGATCCCGGTCAGCAGCGCGAACAGCGCCGAGACACCGAGCGCGACGGGCAGCGAGATCAGCGCGTCCTGGATACCGTGCGACGACAGGATGCCGACCGCATAGGCGCCTAGCCCCATGAAGGCCGCGTGCCCGAACGAGACCAGCGCGCCGTAGCCGATCAGCAGATCGAGCGCGAGCGCCGCGATGGCGAAGATCATCACGCGCGTGACGAGACTCAGCACATAGGCTTCGGCGCGGAAGGTCGCGAACAGCGGCACCAGCGCGAAGATGAGGAAGATCGCGACCGGCAGCGCGTTGCCGGCGAGCAAGCTTCGCCGTGGCGCCGAGGTCGAGAGCGCGGCATCCGCCATGTCAGCGCCCCTTCGCGGGGAACAGGCCGGCGGGGCGCACGTAGAGCACGACGGCCATCAGCAGATAGATCAGCATCGACGCAATGGCGGGCCCGACCGTGCGCGCCGGCGACGGCGCGAGGAACAGCCGCATGATGTCGACCATGAACGAGCGGCCGAGCGTGTCGACCAGTCCGATCAGCAGCGCCGCAATGAACGCGCCGCGGATCGAGCCGATGCCGCCGATCACGATCACGACGAAGGCCAGGATCAAGATGGTGTCGCCCATGCCGGGCTCGACCGAGAGGATCGGCGCGATCATGATGCCGGCAAAGCCCGCCAGCATGGTGCCGAAACCGAACACGATCATGAACAGGCGGCGGATGTCGACGCCGAGCGCCGACACCATCGCGGCATTGGTGGCGCCGGCGCGCACCAGCATGCCGACGCGGGTGTGGCTCACCAGCAGATAGAGGACCAGCGCGACGCCGAGCCCGGAGCCGATGATCACCAGCCGCCACACCGGATAGAGGATGCCGGGCATCAGCACGACCGAGCCGGAGAAGATCTCGGGCATCGGCAGGCTCAGCGGCGAGGCGCCCCACAGGATCTTCACGCCCTGGTTCAGGAACAGGATGATGCCGAAGGTCGCGATCACCTGATCGAGATGGTCGCGGTCATAGAGATGGCGGAACACGGCGAATTCGAGCAGCAGGCCGAACAGGAGCGCGGCGCCGAGCGCAAGGATCAGCGCGAACAGGAAATTGCCGGTGAAGGCGTAGAACATCACCGCAAGATAGGCGCCGAGCATGTACTGGACGCCGTGCGCGAGATTGATGAAGTCCATCACGCCGAACACCAGCGTGAGGCCGGCCGCAATGAGAAACAGCAGCACGCCGAGCTGCAGGCCGTTCAGTGTCTGGACGATGAGGAGGGAGGTGGACATTCGGGCCTCTTCATCCCTCCCCTGAAAGGGGAGGGTGGCCGAGCGGAGCGAGGCCGGGTGGGTTAGCGCCAAGTGCCCCCACCCTAGCCCTCCCCCGCAAGCGGGGGAGGGAACAGACCGGAGCAAGCCGCCCTCCCGCCGCAAGAGTCGAGAGGACGACCAGCCTCACTTCATCGGGCAATCCTTGACGTGCGGATCGGCGTAGTCGGTGAACACCTTCTGCGCGATCTCGGTCTGGAACTTGCCGTCGGCACGCTTCGCCACCTTCACCAGGTAGAAGTCCTGGATCGGATAGTGGTTGGTGTTGAACTTGAACTTACCGCGCGGCGACTTGAAGTCCGCCTTCATCAGGGCGGCGCGCAGCGCGTCCTTGTTGTCGGTCTTGCCGCCGGTCTGCTTCAGCGCCGAGTCGATCAGAAACGCCGCGTCATAGGCCTGGAACGCGTAGCTCGCCGGAACCTGATTGTAATCCTTCTCGAAGTCCGCGACGAACTTCTTGTTCTCCGGGTTGTCGAGGTTCGGCGCCCAGTTCGAGCCGCCGAAGAAGCCGAGCGCCGCATCCTGCTGCGCCGGCAGCGTGCCTTCGTCCACCGTGAAGGCGGAGAGGAAGGTGATCTTGTCGGCGAGGCCGGCCTGGCGGAACTGCTTGACGAAGTTGACGCCCATGCCGCCGGGCAGGAACACGAAGATCGCCTCGGGCGCCGCCGCCGCGATCTTGGACAGCTCGGCCGAATAGTCGAGCTGGTTGAGCGGCACGTAGACCTCGTCCACCACCTCGCCCTTGAAGTAGCGCTTGAACCCGGCGAGCGAGTCTTTGCCCGCCTGGTAGTTCGGCGCCATGATGAAGGCCTTCTTGATCCCCTTGTCCTGCGCGTATTTGCCGAGCACCTCGTGGTTCTGGTCGTTCTGGTAGGAGGTGACGAACAGGTTCGGATTGCAGTCCTTGCCGGCGAAGTTCGACGTGCCGGCATTCGGCGAGATCAGGATCGCGCCGCCGTCGGTCGCGGGCTTCAGGATCGCCTGGAGAATGTTGGAGAAGATCGGGCCGACCACGAAGTCGACCTTGTCGCGCTCGACGAAGGCCTTGACCTTGTTCACCGCGACGTCGGGCTTGAGTTCGTCGTCCTGCACGATGACCTCGACCTCGCGCCCGCCGAGCTTGCCGCCGAGATTCTTGATCCCGAGCAGGAAGCCGTTGCGCAGCTGCGTGCCGAGCACCGCGGGCGGGCCTGAGAGCGACGCGATGAATCCGATCTTGAGCTTCTCCTGCGCCTGCGCGGGCGTCAATGACAGCAGACAGGCCGTGGCGATGACTGCGGTTGCGGTTCTCATACTTACCTCTCTCCGGTGATGGTCAGTTTCTTCGTTGTCGCCCGATCCTGTTCGAACTCTACCTCTATTGCCGCCGGTCGACAAAGCGCGGCGTTTTGACACTCGCCTCGAATTCCTTCGCCAGCGTTCCGGCATCGAGCACCACGATCTCGGGCGTCAGCCCGAAGGTGTCGCGCACCGACATCTGCAGCCCGTCCGACACCGGCGACGGCGCGGTGTCGCGCCGCACCTCGATCGAGAGGCGCAGCACGTCGAGGTCGCGCGCGCTGACCAGCTCGGCCTTGAAGTCCGCGACGCTCAAGTTGCGGAACATGAAGTCCTCGAGCTCGGCATGATTGAGATTGATGCCGCGCACCTTGAAGAAGCCGGTGGTGCGGTGCGCGTGCTTCACCAGCGGAAACACGGAAAAAGGCCCCTCGCCGGCCGCGGTTTCGCGCAGCGTGACGAGATCGCCCGAGCTCCAGCGCAGGAACGGCGTGACGTTGTTGGTCCAGAGCGGCGTGACGACGAGACAGCCGGTCTCGCCTTCGCCGACCGGCTGATGCGAATCCGGGTCGAGCACCTCGACAAAGAACATGTCGGTCCAGATGCGGAACCCGCCGCCGCCCGCATCCTCGGCGCCCATCATGCCGGCTTCGGTCATGCCGAAGGTGTCGCGCACCTGCGCGCCCCACTGGCGCGCGAGCTTGGCGCGCTTGGCGTCGGAGAGCGGCTCGGCCGAGCAGAGGATCGTGCTGACTGAACTGGCCGCGAGATCGAGCCCGCGCTGTTCGGCGAGGTTCGCAAGGTGCAGGCCGTAGCTGCTCATGCCCATCCAGATCGTCGGCTTCAGCCGGTCGATCAGCTCGATCTGCATCACGGACGGCGTGGTGGTGCCGGAGCCGGCCCAGTTCACCGCGATGCCGACATCGGTCGCGCAGCGCGCCAGCATCTGGCCGACGGGATGGATGCCGAGCGGGAACGAGATATGCGCGCGTCCGCCGCTCGTGCATCCCGCGCATTGATAGATGCGCGAGAAGCCGGTCATCGCGTAGCGGATGTCCTCGAAGCTGCGCGGATAGAACAGCGGCGTGCCGGTCGCGCCGCCGGAGCGCCAGAACTCAGCGATGCCATCGTCCGGCTTGAGGCAGAATTGGTCATAGAACGCGCTGTCGGAGAGCGCGCGCAGCATGTCCTTGTCGAGGATCGGAATCTTGCGCCACGCCTCGTCGTCGAGCCGATCGAGATCGATGTGGTCGAGCTTGCCCTGGTAGAACGGCGCGCGCTTCGCCTGCTCGACCGCACGGCGCTTGCGTTTGGCCTGGATCGCCGCAATCTCGGCGCGGGTTTTCGGCAGCGCCAGCATGTCACACGTTGCCGACCCAGCGATGCTGCGCACCGTAAGCGTCGCCCATACGGCCTGCGCTCTCGTCCGCCTCCATCCGCGCGGCGCGCGCCTCTTTCTCCGGTGTCGACTGCGGAATCGCGTCGAGGGCGTCGCTCAGCATCGCCTGATAGTCGGCGCCCACGGGGCAGACGTCGGCGCATTTGCGGCAGCCGGTGATGACGCCCGCGCCGCGCAAAATGCTTTGCCAAAGATTGAAGCTGTCCTCCGAGCGCACCAGCTCTTTCTGCGCCTCGGGAGTGGGCGCCGCGATGATGCGCGCGACGTGATC
>DATEKY010000644.1:0-2787 GCA_035277225.1 Xanthobacteraceae bacterium | reverse complement strand
GATGGACATCGGCCGCATGATGCGGGCGCAGAAGATCAAGGCCGGCGTCGGCCGCACCATCCCGCAGGGCTGCGATCCCAAACAACGGCGCGAGAAGGCGTGCGACGCGATCATGCGCTCGGGGCGCGAACTGACCGCCGCGCTGCGCACGCGCGCGAGCTGTGCGTCGGCCTGCGTTTACGCGCTGATCGGCGCGGCCGAACGGGAGCTCGCGCCGGACGCCGTGCTCGGCGTGCACAGCGTCTCGATCACGCGCATATGGAAGCTGATGAACCGGGAGGGCCGGGTTCTTGCCGCCAACACCACGAAGCTCGCCGGCAACTCGTCCGAGGTGCACGACACGCACGCGCGCCTGACGCGCTACGCCGCCGAGATGGGGATCGGCCGCGGGCTGATCGATGCCGCCGCGGCGACGCCGTTCGAAACCATCCGCGTGCTGACGCGCGACGAGGTCGCGCAGTTCGGCATCGACCGGCGCGAGTTTGTCGAAACGCCCTGGGCCGTGGAGGAGGGGAGGTCCGGCGAGTCCTTCGTCGGCAAGATGGTGGTCACGGCGAAAGGGGGCGATCAGAAGCAGTACCGTACGACCAACCTCCTGCTGCTGTGCGGGCGCAGCGGCTTCTTCACGGTCGGCCTCACGCGCGATGCCGACCCGTGGAACAGGCCGGGCGCGGTCGCGCTGGCGTGGTCCGGATCGGAAATCAAGCTATCGGGCCGCTCGCCACCGCAGGCCGCGCCCGGCGTTGCGCCGAAGAACATGTGGACTGCGTCCGCGACCGGCATCGCCGCAAAGGAGATGTGGGCAGCGTCGGCGCCGAAGGCCTTGCTCGAGAACGCGACCTTCGGCGACAGCATCGATCTGGTCGAGACGTCGGCGGGCACAGCGAGCGCGGTGCCGCGCCGGACCCCGCTGTCGGCGACGGGGCTTGCGTCCCTGATCGGCACGCTCGCGCCACGCTGCCCGTGACGCGGAAAAATCGCTCGTCGTGATTCGCGCTTGGATTCCAGCGTGCTCACACGCTTTGCCGAAAGCGCGACTCGAACGTCACGCGGCTAACTGCGGACGGCATCATCGCTTTCGCCGCAACTCGCGCGCCTCACGTTGCCAATCTGGGCGAAAATGCCTCACACGCGCCCTCATCGTGCCAAACTAAGCCACAACGATCTCGGCCAAGAGAGATACTCAACTCTCAACAGCGCAGCGCGGGCACGCTGCGTTGGAACAGGGCGCGGTGCGGGCACGCCGCGTTTCAGCGTCAAAACGTCATGCGGGTTTGCGTAACGCGTTGCGTGTGTGTTGCGTTGGCATAACTCCGCCGCACGGGGACAGATCAATGATGGGTGGCGGAAGGCCGCGGACGCGGCCGTGGGTATTATTTTGTCTTGTCGCGGCGTTTGCCGCGTTCCTCGCACAACCGGCAGCAGCGCAGAACCGTTCCGGATCGGGGGTGCCGAACAAGCCGCAGCTCGGCCCGGTCGGCGAGCGCGCCAACGCGAATACCATTGCGGTGATCTCGGGCAATCTCAACGCGACCTATGTGACGATCGCGTACGACATGTCCGCGGTGCTCGACGACGGCGACGATTTTCGCGTGCTGCCGGTGATCGGCAAGGGCGGCGGGCAGAACATCAAGGACGTGCGCTTCCTGAAGGGCGTCGACCTCGGCATCACGCAGTCGAACCTGCTCGGCTACTACAAGCGCACCAACGAGATCGGGCCGATCGACGACAAGATCGTCTACATCGCCAAGCTGTTCAACGAAGAGATGCACCTGATCGTGCGGGCGGACTCGGGCATCGCCTCGCTCGCCGATCTCGCCGGCAAGAAGGTGAATTTCTCCGACGTCGGCTCCGGCACGCAGCTTTCCACCCGCGACATCTTCGAGCGGCTCGGCATCGCGCCGCAGGAGGTCAACATGGGGCAGGCGGATGCATTCGAGGCTTTGAAGAAGGGCGAGATCGCCGCCACGATCCTGATCGCCGGCAAGCCGGCGGGCTCGATGGCCAAGCTGAAGGCGGCCGACGGCTTCCGCATCCTTCCCGTGGCGTTCGACAAGCCGCTGCAGGCCGATTACCTGCCGGCGACGCTCACCAACGAAGACTATCCCGGCCTGATCGCGCCCGGCGAGAAGGTCGAAACCGTCGCGGTCGGTGCGGTGCTGATCGCGTTCAACTGGCCGAAGGGGAGCGACCGCTACCGCCGCATCCAGAAGTTCGTCGATGCGTTCTTCCCGCGGCTCGCCGAATTCCAGAAGGCGCCGCGTCACCCGAAATGGCGCGAGGCCAACCTCGCCGCGACCCTGCCGGGCTGGACGCGCTTTGCCGGCGCCGAGGAGTGGGTGCGCAACCGCGACAAGGTCGCGACCAGCGAGCGCGATCGGTTCGGCGCGTTCCTGGCGCAGCGCGTGTCGAAGTCCGTCGCGCTTTCGTCGGAAGAGCGCGACCGGCTGTTCCAGGAATTCCTGACATGGTCGAAGGCGCGCGAGCGGCGATGACCTGTGCGGGCGGGTGCAGCGGGTCTCGGCCTTCGCCCGCGCGCGCTGTTTTTCAATCCTCCAGGGGGCAAACCAAGCAGGCCGCATTGCGGCGGGAGGATAGTGATGAGTACTCCGGTTTCCGGCGAGAGTGATCCGACACAGGCCACGATGTATGCGCCGCCGTGGGCGCGCGGACGTCGCGATGCGGCGCCCGAGACGCCGCAGGATGCGCAGTTCGGCGAGCGGCGCACGCGCCGGCGCGAAACGCCGTTCGAGGGCGATGTCGCGATCATGCAACTGCGTGCACGCA
>DATEKY010000643.1:0-5429 GCA_035277225.1 Xanthobacteraceae bacterium | reverse complement strand
GATCCCGTTCTACAATTTCCTCGGGCTGAAGTTCGACCAGAACTCGATCCTGATTCCGCTCTGGGCGCTCGCCATGTGGGCGATGCTGCGCGCGCTCGACACGCGCCATGACGGCTGGGCGGCGCTCGCCGGCCTCGCCGCGGCGGCCGCGATGCTGTCGAAATACTGGTCGGTGTTCCTGATCGCGGCGCTGTCGCTGACCGCGCTGTTTCACGCCAAGCGCATGGGTTACTTCCGCTCGCGCGCGCCGTGGGTCACGGCGCTCGTGTTCCTTGCGGCGGTCGCGCCGCATGGCTGGTGGCTGATCCGCGAGAATTTTCCGCCGATCACCTGGGTGACATGGCGGCGCGTCTCGTCGTCGTTTGCCGAGGTGCTGCAATCGCTGTTCGAGTGTCTCGCCGGCACCGCCGGCTATGCGGCGATTGCGATCGCGCTGGTGCTCATCTTCGCGCGGCCGTCTCCGCGCGCGCTCGCCGACGGCTTTGTTCCGCGCGACGAGCGGCGCAACGCAGCCATTCTCTTCTGGGTGCCGATCCTGCTCCCGACCGTGCCGGCGCTGATCAAGAACATCAATCTCATTTCGCTCTGGAACACGCCCGCGCTGAACCTCCTGCCCGTGATGCTGCTCGGCTCGCCGCTCGTCACGCTGCCGCGTATCGCGCTCGCGCGCATCGCCGGCGTGGCGCTGGCGATCACGCTGGGCAGCATCGCGCTCTCGCCGATCGTGGCGTTCGTGATCCTGACGCGGGGCGTCGAGAACAACGCCGCCTATGCGCGCCTCGTGATGGAAGCCGCCGACCGCGAATGGCGCGAGACAAAAGCGACCGGCGGCAAGCCGTTGAAGCTGATCGCCGGACCGTTCGTGCTGGTCAGCAGCGCGTCGTTCTATGGCGCCGACAAGCCGTCGACCCTGGCGGAGTTCTCGCCCTATCTGTCGCCCTGGGCCGACGACGCGCGCATGGCGCGTGACGGCATGGCGATCATGTGCGAGGCCGGCGATCCGAACTGCCTCAAGGGCATCGAGATCTTCTCGGCCATCTCGCCCGGCGGCCGGCGCGCCGAGGTCACGCTGACGCGCCGCTGGCTCGGCTTCGAGAACACGCCGAGGCGCTTCATCATCGCGACCATTCCGCCGCGGCAATGACGCCTGCGTTGAATTCAACCGGCCGTTCCGTCAAAATGACATGCCCCCATGCGTCGGGCACCGCTTCGCAATCCGGCCCGGTTCATGAGTAGTCCCACGCTGTCATTCGTCCTGCCGGCGCACAACGAGGTGCGCAACGTCGCCGGCATGGCGCAGCGCCTGGCCGAGATCGCGGCGCCGCTCGGCGACCACGAGATCATTTTCGTCGACGACGGCTCGACCGACGGCACGCTCGCCGCCGTCCGCGCGCTCGCGGCGGCCAACCCGGCAGTCCGCTACGTCTCCTTCACGCGCAACTTCGGGCACCAGGCGGCGTTGCGCGCGGGCTTGCGCCACGCCCGCGGCCGCGCCGTGATCGCGATGGATTGCGATTTCGAGCACCCGCCCGAAGTGGCGGCGCAGCTGGTGGCGGAATGGCAGCGCGGCGCCAAGGTGGTGGTCACACGCCGCCTCGACGAGAGCGGCCAGAACACCGCGACCAAGAAGACCACCTCGCGGCTGTTCTATCGCGTGCTCGATGCGCTCGGCGACGTGCACATCGAGCCGGGCAGCGCCGACTTCATGCTGCTCGATCGCGCCGCGGTCGACGTCATCAATGCGCTGGAAGACCAGGACGTGTTCCTGCGCGGGCTGGTACGCTGGCTCGGCTTTCCGCTCGCGACCGTCTCCTACGTGCAGGGCGTGCGGCAGGCCGGCACCTCGAGCTTCACCTTGCGCCGCATGGTCGATTTCGCCGTCACCGGAATCGTCGCGCACAGCATCAAGCCGCTGCGGCTTGCCATTCACCTCGCGCTGATGTTCGCCGCGGTCGGCGTGCTGCTGCTGGTCTATTCGGTCGTCAGCTTCCTGTGGATCGGACACACGGTCGCTGGCTGGCCCTCGATCATGGCGGTGATCGCGATCCTCGGCGCCGGGCAATTCCTCGTGCTCGGCATCATCGGCGAATATGTCGGGCGCATCCTGCGCGAGACGCGCCGCCGTCCGGTCTACATCGTGGCGGCGACCGAACGCGACGACGCCGAGCGTGCCGCGACACCATGACTGAAGCGCTTCGTCGCGTCATGCAGCCGTTCGGGCGGCTCGCCGATGTCTTGGCCGATCCGCGGAGAAGCCACGCGGCAGCGGCTGCGCTCATCGCCGGCTACGTCCTGCTGTGGTGGCTCTACGCGCTCGTCGCGAAAGGCAGCCAGGACATCCATTTCGACATGGGCGAAGTGGTCTCGTGGTCGCTCATCCCGGCCTACGGCTATCCGAAACATCCGCCGTTCCCCGCCTGGGTGGCGGCGGCCTGGTTCGCGCTGTTTCCCTATGCGGACTGGGCCTTCTATCTGCTCTCGACAGTGAGCATCGGCATCGCGCTGTGGTTCGTCTGGCTGATCGCGGTGCGATATGTCGACGGCCCCAAACGCGCGCTCGCGCTCACTTTGCTGATGTTCTCGCCCGGGTTCAATTTCCAGCCGTTGAAATTCAATTCCAACGCGCTGCTGATCCCGGTCTGGGCCGCGGCGTCCTACCTGTTCCTGCGCTCATTCGCCGAACGCAATCTGTTGTGGGGCGCGCTCGCCGGCGCCGGCGCCGCCATTGCGATGCTGACCAAATACTGGTCGATCTTTCTCATTCTCGGCTTCGTCGCGGCGGCGCTCGTCCATCCGAAGCGCTGGGACTATCTGCGCTCGCCGGCGCCATGGGCGTCAGTCGTCGTCGGCGCACTGGTGTTCGCGCCGAACGTCGTCACGATCTTCGCTTACGACTTCCGCCAGTTCGGCTATGCGACCGGCGCGCATACCTTGAGAACTTTGGACGCGCTGCTCAATTCGTTCGCCAACTACTTCGGCGGCGTGTTGTTTCTGATCATCGGTCTCGCGGTCGTCATGCTGGCCTGCCGGCCGACCGCCGCAGCCTGGCGCGACCTGGCGCTGCCGCGCGAGGCGGATCGCCGCATGCTGGCGGTCGCGACCTGGCTCGCATTCCTGGCCCCGATCCCGATGGCGCTCGCGCTGCGCACGCAGCTCGCGACGCTGTGGACCCTGCCGATGTGGTCGATGCTGCCGGCGCTGCTGTTGTCGGCGCGCAGCCTGCAGACGACGCGCGCCGCCGCGGCGGGCGCGCTGGCGGCGGCGTTCGCAGTTCCGCTGGTCGCAATCCTGCTGTCGCCCGCGATCGCGATCGTCATCCATCGCGACGGCGTGCCCAATCACGCCACGCACTACCGGCTCATCGCCGCCGCAGTCGAGCGTGCCTGGAGCGACGCGACGGCGGCGCCGCTGCGGCTGTTCGGCAGCGAAACCAACATCGCCAACGGCGCCGGCTTCTACCTGCGCGGCAGGCCGCTGCGCATCGACATCGGCGGGCCGCAGGACACGCCCTGGGCCGACGAGGCGCGCATCGCGCGCGAGGGGATCGCTCTGGTATGCGCCGCCGACGATCCGATCTGCATGCATTTCCTGGCGCGCTATGCCGGAACGGCGGCGAAACGCAGCGAGGTCACGTTGTCGCGCTCCTATCTCGGCCGGCCCGACACGCCGGTGCGCTACGCCATCGCGATCGTCCCGCCGAAATAGAAAGAGCCTCTCCCCGCAGGGAGAGGCTCTGGATCGTTGCGCTGTTGTGCCGGCTCAGTAGCGGTAATGATCCGACTTGAACGGGCCTTCCTGCTTCACACCGATGTAGGAGGCCTGGTCGGGACGCAGCTCGGTCAGCTTCACGCCGATCTTGGCGAGATGCAGCCGCGCGACCTTCTCGTCGAGCGACTTCGGCAGCACGTAGACTTCCTTCTTGAACTTGCCGTCCTTGTTGTTGGCGTAGAGCTCGATCTGCGCCAGCGTCTGGTTGGTGAACGACGCCGACATCACGAAGCTCGGATGACCCATCGCGTTGCCGAGGTTCACCAGGCGCCCTTCCGACAGCATGATGATGCGGTGGCCGTCGGGGAACTCGATCTCGTCGACCTGCGGCTTGATGTTGTTCCACTTCAGGTTCTTCAGCGAGGCGATCTGGATCTCGTTGTCGAAGTGGCCGATGTTGCACACGATCGCCCGGTCCTTCATCGCGCGCATGTGGTCGAGCGTGATGATGTCCTTGTTGCCGGTCGCCGTGACGAAGATGTCGGCGATCGGCGCGGCGTCCTCCATGGTGACGACCTGGTAGCCTTCCATCGCGGCCTGCAGCGCGCAGATCGGATCGATTTCGCTGACCATCACGCGGCAGCCGGCCTGGCGCAGCGAGGCGGCCGAGCCCTTGCCGACGTCGCCGAAGCCCGCGACCATCGCGACCTTGCCCGACATCATCACGTCGGTGCCGCGGCGGATGCCGTCGACCAGCGACTCGCGGCAGCCGTAGAGGTTATCGAACTTCGACTTGGTGACCGAGTCGTTCACGTTGATCGCGGGCCACAGCAGCGTGCCCGCCTTCTGCATGTCGTAGAGGCGATGCACGCCGGTGGTGGTCTCTTCGGAGACGCCCTTGATGCTCTTGGCGATCTCGTTGAAGTAGCCCTTCGGCTTTTCCTTGAGCTGCTTCTTCAGCAGCGCGAAGAACACTTCCTCTTCCTCGGAGCCGGGCTTGTCGAGGAACGCGGTGTCGCCGTTCTCGGCGCGCACGCCGAGGTGGACGTACATCGTGGCGTCGCCGCCGTCATCGAGGATCATGTTCGGATAGCCGCCGCCGTGCCAGTCGAACAGCTTGGCGGTGTAGTCCCAGTAATCCTTCAGCGTCTCGCCCTTCACGGCGAACACCGGCACGCCCGCCGCCGCGACCGCGGCCGCCGCGTGATCCTGCGTCGAATAGATGTTGCACGAGACCCAGCGCACGTCGGCGCCGAGCGCGGTCAGCGTCTCGATCAGCACGCCGGTCTGAATCGTCATGTGCAGCGAGCCGGCGATGCGCGCGCCCTTCAGCGGCTTCTTCGGGCCGTATTCCTCGCGCGTCGCCATCAGGCCCGGCATTTCGGTTTCGGCGAGCGAGAGCTCCTTGCGGCCGAAATCGGCAAGGCCAATGTCTTTCACGATGTATTCGGACGCTGCGGGCATGACGGTTCCTGTTGTGAAATGGAGTGCGGCACGGGCAGGGGGCCCGTTTCGTGGGCGTGGCTATAGCAGGGGGCGGCGGGGCCGGCAAGAAGGATATAAAGATTTCTTTATATCGATTTCGACCCATTGTCATTCCGGGGCCGGCCGCAGGCCGGAGCCCGGAATCCATAACCACGACAGCAACTTAGTCGCGAAGGTGGTGGTTATGGATTCCGGGCTCGCCACTAACGCGGCGCCCCGGGATGACAGCAGCGCTA
>DATEKY010000642.1:0-5273 GCA_035277225.1 Xanthobacteraceae bacterium | reverse complement strand
GATCGCTTCTTCGATCGAGCCGACCATGTAGAAAGCCGCTTCCGGCAGATGATCGTATTTGCCTTCGACCAGGCCCTTGAAGCTCTTGATCGTGTCTTCGAGCGCGACGAGCTTGCCCGGCGAACCGGTGAAGACTTCGGCGACGTGGAACGGCTGCGACAGGAAGCGCTCGATCTTGCGGGCGCGGGCGACCGCGATCTTGTCCTCTTCGGACAGCTCGTCCATGCCGAGAATCGCGATGATGTCCTGCAGTGCCTTGTAGCGCTGCAGCACCTGCTGCACGCGGCGCGCCACGCCGTAATGCTCCTCGCCGACGATCAGCGGCGAGAGCATGCGCGAGGTCGAGTCGAGCGGGTCCACCGCCGGATAGATGCCCTTCGCGGCGATGTCGCGCGACAGCACGGTGGTGGCGTCAAGATGCGCGAACGACGTCGCGGGCGCCGGATCGGTCAGGTCGTCGGCCGGCACGTAAATGGCCTGCACCGAGGTGACCGAGCCCTTGGTGGTGGTGGTGATGCGCTCCTGCAGCGCGCCCATGTCGGTCGCGAGCGTCGGCTGATAACCCACCGCCGAGGGAATGCGGCCGAGCAGCGCCGACACTTCCGAGCCGGCCTGGGTGAAGCGGAAGATGTTGTCGACGAAGAACAGCACGTCCTGGCCCTGGTCGCGGAAATGCTCCGCGACGGTCAGTCCCGAGAGGCCGACGCGCGCGCGCGCGCCGGGCGGCTCGTTCATCTGTCCGTACACCAGCGCGCACTTCGAGCCGGCGGTCGAGCCGTTGTTCTTCTTCGGGTCCTTGTTCACGCCGGACTCGATCATCTCGTGATAGAGATCGTTGCCCTCGCGCGTACGCTCGCCGACGCCCGCGAACACCGAATAGCCGCCGTGCGCCTTCGCGACGTTGTTGATCAGCTCCATGATCAGCACGGTCTTGCCGACGCCCGCGCCGCCGAACAGCCCGATCTTGCCGCCCTTGGCGTAAGGCGCGAGCAGGTCCACGACCTTGATGCCGGTGACGAGGATCTCCGCCTCGGTCGACTGCTCGGTGTATTCCGGCGCCGGCTGATGGATCGCGCGGCGCAGCTGCGTCGGCACCGGGCCGACCTCGTCCACCGGATCGCCGACCACGTTGATGATGCGGCCGAGCGTCTCGTCGCCGACCGGCACCGAGATCGGCTGTCCGGTGTCGGTGACGTCCTGCCCGCGCACCAGGCCTTCCGAGGTGTCCATCGCGACCGTGCGCACCGTCGACTCGCCGAGATGCTGCGCCACCTCGAGCACGAGGCGGTTGCCGCCGTTCGTGGTTTCCAGCGCGTTCAGGATCGCCGGCAGATGATCGTCGAACTGCACGTCGACGACGGCGCCGATGACCTGGGTGATTTTTCCAACGGGATTGGCCATGTGGTCCTCTTGAAGTCGAACTAGAGCGCCTCGGCGCCGGAGATGATCTCGATCAGTTCCTTGGTGATCATCGCCTGGCGCGTGCGGTTGTAGGTGATCGTCTGCTTGCGGATCATTTCGCCGGCATTGCGCGTCGCGTTGTCCATCGCGCTCATGCGCGCGCCCTGCTCGGACGCGGCGTTTTCCAGCAGCGCGCGGAACACCTGCACGGCGATGTTGCGCGGCAGCAGCTCGTCGAGGATGTCGACTTCCTCCGGCTCGTATTCGTAGGAGGCGGAGGCGCCCTCGGCGGCCTTCTCCTCGAACACCGGCGGGATGATCTGCTGCGCGGTCGGGATCTGCGCGATCACCGACTTGAAGCGCGAGAAGAACAGCGTCGCGACGTCGAACGCGCCCTCCTTGAACAGCGCGGTGATCCGGTCGGCGACCATCTGGGCCTGCGCGAAGCCGATATTGCGCACGCCGCGCAGCTCGATCGTCTCGATGATCTGCGCGCCGAAATTGCGCCGCAGCTGCTCGAAGCCCTTGCGGCCGACGCAGAGGAACTTGACGGTCTTGCCGTCGGCGGCCAGGCGGTTGGCATGCTCGCGCGCGAGCCGCACGATCGCCGAGTTGAACGCGCCACACAGGCCGCGCTCGGCGGTGCAGACGATGAGCAGGTGCACCTTGTCGGCGCCGGTGCCGCGCAGCAGCGCGGGGGCGGAGTCGAGGCCCGCGACCGAGGCCGCAATATTGCCGAGCACGGTGTCCATGCGCTCCGCATAGGGTCGCGCGGCTTCCGCCGCGGTCTGCGCGCGGCGCAGCTTCGACGCCGCGACCATCTGCATCGCCTTGGTGATCTTCTGCGTCGCCTTGGTGGAGGCGATGCGGACCCGCATGTCCTTGAGGCTGGCCATTCGTCGCTCTGTCTATCCTCTTGCTCGGTCTGTCCCCTCCCCCGCTTGCGGGGGAGGGTTAGGGAGGGGGTGAATTCGGTCCGGAAAGTCCCCCTCCCGCCCGGCCTTCGGCCGGTCGACCTCCCCCGCAAGCGGGGGAGGATAAGAAGGTTACGCGAACGTCTTGGTGTAGCCTTCGACCACGCCCTTCAGCTTGGCCGCGGTGGCGTCGCTCAGGTCGTTGGTCTTGCGCACGTCGTCGAGGATGTCGGCGTGCTTGCTGCGCAGCAGGCCGAGCAGCCCGTCCTCGTAGGCGCGGATCTTGGCGACCTCGATGCCGTCGAGATAGCCGTTGACGCCGGCGTAGATCACGACGACCTGCTCTTCCATCTTGAGCGGCGAGAACTGCGGCTGCTTGAGCAACTCGGTCAAGCGCGCACCGCGCGCAAGAAGTCGCTGTGTCGTCGCGTCGAGGTCGGAGCCGAACTGCGCGAACGCCGCCATCTCGCGGTATTGCGCGAGCTCGCCCTTGATGCGGCCGGCGACCTTCTTCATCGCCTTGGTCTGCGCCGCCGATCCGACGCGCGACACCGAGAGGCCGACGTTCACCGCCGGACGGATGCCCTGGTAGAACAGGTCGGTCTCGAGGAAGATCTGTCCGTCGGTGATCGAAATCACGTTGGTCGGGATGTAGGCCGACACGTCGTTCGCCTGCGTCTCGATGACCGGCAACGCGGTGAGCGAACCGGCGCCCGCGCCGTCGCCCATCTTGGCGGCGCGCTCGAGCAGGCGCGAGTGGAGGTAGAACACGTCGCCCGGATAGGCTTCGCGGCCCGGCGGGCGGCGCAGCAGCAGCGACATCTGGCGATACGCGACGGCCTGCTTCGAGAGGTCGTCATAGATGATCACGGCGTGCATGCCGTTGTCGCGGAAGTACTCGCCCATGGTGCAGCCGGCGAACGGCGCGAGGAACTGCATCGGCGCCGGGTCGGACGCGGTCGCGGCGACCACCACCGAATATTCCAGCGCGCCCTGCTCCTCGAGCACCTTCACGAACTGCGCCACCGTCGAACGCTTCTGCCCGACCGCGACGTAGACGCAGTAGAGCTTGATCTTCTCGTCGGTCTGCGCGTTGAGCGGCTTCTGGTTCAGGATGGTGTCGAGCGCGATTGCGGTCTTGCCGGTCTGGCGGTCGCCGATGATCAGCTCGCGCTGGCCGCGGCCGATCGGGATCAGCGAGTCGATCGCCTTCAGGCCCGTGGCCATCGGCTCATGCACCGACTTGCGCGGGATGATGCCGGGCGCCTTCACGTCGACGCGGGCGCGGCTGTCGGCCTTGATCGGGCCCTTTCCGTCAATCGGATTGCCGAGCGCGTCGACCACGCGGCCGAGCAGGCCCTTGCCGACCGGCACGTCCACGATCGCGCGGGTGCGCTTGACGGTCTGGCCTTCCTTGATCTCGCGGTCGGCGCCGAAAATCACGATACCGACGTTGTCGGTCTCGAGATTGAGCGCCATGCCGCGCACGCCGTTCTCGAACTCGACCATTTCGCCGGCCTGCACGTTGTCGAGGCCGTAGACGCGCGCGATGCCGTCACCGACCGACAGCACCTGCCCGACTTCGGAGACTTCGGCCTCCTGGCCGAAATTCTTGATCTGGTCTTTCAGGATGGCGGAAATTTCCGCGGCGCGGATGTCCATCAGCGTGCCTCTTTCATCGCGAACTTGATCGAATTGAGTTTGGTGCGCAGCGACGCGTCGACCATGCGGGAGCCGAGCTTCACTTTCAGCCCGCCGATGATCGAGGGATCGACCGTGACGTCGACCTGCACGTCCTTGCCGGTGACTTGCTTGAGCGCATCACGGATGTCGTTCATGCGCGCGTCGTTGAGTTGCTCGGCGACGGTGACCTGCGCGGTGACCTCGCCCTTGTGCTTCGCGACCAGCGCGTTGAAGCCGCGGATGATCTCGCGCACCGCGAACAGCCGCCGGTTCGCCGCCACGACCTTCAGGAAGTTCGCCGCGGTTCCCTTGATTCCGGCCTTGTCGAGGATGGCGGCGAGCGCCTTGGCCTGATCCTCGGCGGCGAACACCGGCGAGCGCACCAGGCGCGTCAGCTCCGGGCTCGACGCCACCATCGCGTCGAACGCCTTGAGATCGCTCTGCACCTGGTCGACAGCCTTGCCCTCGAGCGCCAGCTCGAACAGCGCGGTGGCATAACGCCCCGCCATGCCGGAAACGATTCCGCTCTCGCCTGCCACGCCGCGCCCTGTTTTTCTGAACGTTCCGCGAACCCCAACGCCGCGGAAGCGGCGCCATAAGCCCTTGGAATTGAAGGGACTTTTTCACGGCACCCGCGGATATTCCCACGGCGCCCGAGAAATCGCGGGTTTGCTAACATACGGGCCGTGGCGGTGCAACATTGCGGCGGGGATAAGCCGTTGCCGCACCCCCGGCCGCGCCGACCCGCGGCAACGGATCACACGTTCGTCCCGGCTTTGAACCTCCGCCCGGTTCCTTGCGACCAACAACATGGGGAGCTTCGTTGTGAAGCCTGGGGAGCTTTCGTCATGGAAGCTGCGAAGAATTGCCGGCTGTTTGCGTTGCAGTGCTTCCGCTGGGCGGCCTCGCTCGAAGACGCCAGACATCATCACATGCTGACCGACGTGGCGCGCGACTGGCTGAGCACGGCCAAGGAGGTCGAGCGCGACCCCGACATGGCCGACGAAACGATGCGGGCGCGGCTGCATTAGCTGCTCCGGACGGCGCCGCACGCTCCTCTTCACCTCTCCCCGCTTGCGGGGAGAGCAAAGGCGGCCTCCGGCCGCCGCATCATGAAGGCGAACTCGTAGACCTGCTTCTGGGCGAGCTCATCGAGCTTCATGTTCTCCAACAGATCCACGCCGCTCCGTCCCTGCGGCAACGTGGCACCGCGGCCCGGGCAGGCTCGCGCGGGCGTTGAGCCGTCGCCGCCCAGGCGATAGGTTTGTTCTACCG
>DATEKY010000641.1:0-3037 GCA_035277225.1 Xanthobacteraceae bacterium | reverse complement strand
CGGATTGCGGATGCAGCCGGCGTCGTCGACGAAGAACGGCATGCCGAAATATCCGATCGCGCCGTTGCCGTATCCCTTGGACAGGTAATATCCCTTGCGAACGTATTCGGTGTAGTGGTTCTGGCCGGCTCCCAGGATGATCTTGCCGTCGCCCTTCGGCACGAACTGCACCGAGCCGAGCGTGATGCCGTGACCGTTGCCGCCCTGGATGATGTTGTCGCGGATGATGACGCGGCGTGAATTGGCGCCGATATGGATGCCGCCGGCGGCAAGCCGCATCCGGCTGCCGGCCGCCGTGAAGTTGCCCTCGCGCACGCGGATGCGCCTGTTGCGTTTCGTCAATTCGACGCCGATCCGGCAGTGCTCGACCAGGAGGTCGTTGCCCGACATGAAGATCGCTGCCGCGCGCCCGATGACCGGATCGTCCGCCAGCGTCTGCGACATCTGCGCCAGCGTGACCTGGCAGCGCCGCACGATGTAGAAATCGCCGTCCAGCATGATGATGCCGGACTTGTCGGCGCACAAAATCATGAGATCTTCGAGCACGGTCGCACGCGACGGCCGCGCGCGCCACGCTCCGCCACCGCCATCCTCCACGTACACCGCTTCGCTGACCTGCGAGGCCATCGCGATGCGCCGCACGTGGATGCCGGACGAGCCGCGGATGGTGAGCAGCGGTTCGAGACGGCCGTCCACGCCCTGCCACAACGTCGTGCGCCCGCAGCCGGTGATCGTGATGTTACTCCGGTTCTCGATCAGCACATGCTCGTCGTATTCGCCCGGGTGGATGCAGATCTCGCCGCCCTCCGCGGGCAGCCGCTGCACCGCCTCCTGGATCGACGTCACGTCGCCGAAACTGTTGCGCCCGTCGCCGACGGTGACGCGGCAGCAGGTCCCGACCTCGCACAACGGGCGGAAACGATGGCGGCAATCGATCGGCGCTTGCGGCGCCGGACCGTTCCACGGCAGCAGCGCGAGCGGCGCGATCACGCGGCGCGGGCCGGCCGGCGGCGCGCCGTCGAGCAGCTTCCATGGTGTCACCAGCGTCGGCGTGTTCGGCCGCGCCGAGACGATCCAGTAGTCGCCCGCCATGCCGGTGGTGGTGAACGTCGCCGTCAGCCCGGTTTCGCCGAGCGCGACTGCGTTGCCGACATTCATCGGGTTGTCGACGGCGTTGCCCTGGCCGCCGCCGGTCCACACGCGCAGGAAGAAGTAGGCCGGCGCCTCGTCGCGCGGATTAACCGCGGCCTGACCGGCGGGGCTGGCGAAGAAGGTCTGCCATGCGGCCGGCACATTGGCGCCGACCTGGATGGAATTGCTCGCCGGATCGAAGCCGTTCAGCACGCGCAGCAGCAGGCCCTGCGGTTCGGCGGCCTTCTCGCGATTGTCGAGCAGCGAGCCCCAGCGCAACAGCTCGACCGTCATGCCGGCGAGCGGCCAACCGAACTCGTCGCGCGGCAGCGTGAGAAAGACGATTCTGCGCGGATTGCCGTTGGCGTCGTTGGTCACCTGCACGCGATAGAGCGGCGCCGCGTTGTCACGACCCCAGACGAAGCGGCCGGGCTGCGTGACCATCACCCGGAACGCCTCGTTGCGCGCGCCGAGGAAGCCTTCCTGCGCGGTCGGGCGGCACAGATCCTCGAGCGGATCGAGCTGGGTGAATCCGATGGTGAGCCGCGCGCCGGAGAGGATCGTGCAGCCGTCGCTGTCGAGCGTGCCGCCGGCGAACTCGCGCGTCACCAGATCGGCGAACGCGGTCCCGCATTCGTCCGGCGTGCCGGCGAGCAAGCGCACGCGCCACATCATGCGCCGCCGCGCCGTGGTGTCAGGCCCGCCGAGCGCGCGTTCGAACAGCTCGCTGTCTTCCGTAGCTGTGACGGTCTGCTCCCAGCCGGAGAGCCAGACCAGATCGGTGCGCTGCGTGTTGGCGGCCGGGATCGCCGGGCCCGGATTGTCGATCGTGACGGTCAGCCAGTCCGGCTGATCGAGATACTGGTCGCCGTCGCTCGCGAGCCGCGAGCCGCCGAGATAGAAGGCGCCGGGCGCGATCGTGAAGTTGAGAGCCTGATTGGCAACGACCGGCGCGCTGATACGGAAGCCGTCGTCCGGGCTGCCGCGCTCGCAGATCGTCTCGGTCACCATCTGGCGCAGCATCAATGCGCCGAGATCGCTGTCCTCGGTCTCGTCGGAGTCGAGCGGGAGGCGGCCCTGTTGCCGCACCACGCCGGTGAATTTCTGGGCCGGCCGCAGCGAATGGCGAGAGATGTCCGCTGTCATGGCACACCTTCCTTTAGGTCTCGAAGATCAGCTGCGCGATCGCGTTGATCGGCAGGAATTCGCGAAGCTTGGCGGTGAGGTCGGCGCGCTTGATCGGGTCGAGCGCGCGCTTGAACGCGCCGATCTCGACGCCGTGCTCGCCGCCTTCGCGGATTTCCAGCGGGGCAATCTCGGAAAGCTGCGCGTAGCCCGGATCGCCGAAGCGGCGCGAGACGAACAGGCCGGCCGGCAGTGCACCGGTGAAGAAATGGCTTTGATAGGGATGCGGCACGCGTCCGCCCGACAATGCAGCGCTGAAGCGGAAGCAGCCGGTCTGCTGGTCCTCGGCGAGGACGCGGCCGTCGACCAGCACTTCGCTCGCGTCGATGCGGCCGGCGACGATGTCGCCGAACACCGTCGTGGCGTCGACCGTGAGGCTCGCGTTGCGCAGGCCGATTGCCGGCGTCGCGTCGGGGGAACGCACGATGCTGTTGGACAGCGTGACGGTGTCGGTCGCGCCCGGATCGAGCGCGTTGGCGATCTCGGAGATCCGGCCGGTGACCGAGGAGTCGATCACCAGGTCGTCGATCGCGCCCGAGAAGGCGAGCGTGACCGCGGGGATCGGGACCGCGGCCGCGGCCGGCGCCGCGGCGCGCTCGCCGCCGGGATCGATCGTGACGTTGCGCAGCGTGACCTTGCGCCACGCGCCGTCGATGCGCAGCGTCGTCGGCCCGGTCGCGGCCGGGTCGAACACGCCGATCCACAGCCCGTCGATGGTGAG
>DATEKY010000640.1:0-4186 GCA_035277225.1 Xanthobacteraceae bacterium | reverse complement strand
CCCCAGGCATTGATGCGGTCCGGCATCGGCGGCGATGCGACGCCGGTGAGGCGATACTGCAGCATGTGCTGCGCCGAGAGGAACACACAGTTCTCGAACAGCCCGACCTGCACCTCCTGGCCCTTGCCGGTGTTCTCGCGTTCACGGATCGCCGCGAGCGCGCCGATCGCGCCGAACATGCCGCCCATGATGTCATTGACGGACGATCCGGCACGCAGCGGGCGCCCGGGCGGGCCGGTCATGTAGGCTAAGCCCGCCATCATCTGCACCACCTCGTCGAGCGCGACGCGATGATCGTAAGGCCCGGGCAGGAAGCCCTTGTGCGAAACGTAGATCAGCCGCTTGTGCTCCTTCTTCAGCGACGCGTAGTCGAGGCCATGCTTCTTCAGCGCGCCGGCGCGGAAGTTCTCGCTCACGATGTCGGCGGAGGCGATCAGCTTCTCGACGCGCGCGCGATCCTTCGCGTTCGAAAGATCGGCGGTCACGCTCTTCTTGTTGCGATTGAACAGGGAAAAGAAGCCGGCGCCGGAGCCGATCAGCTTGCGCGTCTTGTCGCCGCCCGGCGGCTCGACCTTGATCACCTCGGCGCCGAGATCGCCGAGGATCATGCCGCAGGTCGGGCCCATCACCATGTGGGTGAACTCAACCACGCGGATGCCGGACAGAGGCAACATCGCCTTGCGGCGGCGAACCGGCTTGCTCCCGCGGAGCGGACGAGCGGATAGCTTGCGGGCTTTCGCGCGCGCGGTCGCGCCACGCTTGACCTTCTTCACCGCCTTCTTCGCCATTATTGTTTCTTCTTGGTCTTCTGCTTGCGCTCGGGTTTCGGCGGGGTGGGATCGAAACCAACATAGACCACGTAGGCTTCGATCAGGTTGCCGCGCGGCAGCGGGAAGGTCACGTCCTGCTCGACATGGACGAACGGCACCGCGGTCTGTCCCGGCGGCACTGCGACGGTGAGGCGCGCGAACTTGCTGACGATCGGCTTCGGCTCCGGCCCTTCCTGCACCACCGCGAGACGCAGCGGCACGTCGACCTGTCCCGGTCCGCCCGCCGGCCCGAGCAGCACGCGGCCCTGCACGCCGACCCGCATGGTGACGACACCGCCGAGCGCGGCGCATTCGCGCGCGAGCTGGCCGATCGTCACCTGATAGCGCGTGTTCATCGGGGTGGCTTCGCCGCCGGGCGCATTGATCGCAAGCGTGGCGGCGCCGCTGCGCACCTCGACGCCGGGGCACTCGATGTCGGCAGAGGCGTTGTCCGGCGTGTTGCCCGGAGCCTGCTGCGTCGACGAGCCGCCGCCGAAGAACCACGAGTTCAGCTTGTCGCTGATGCTTTGCGCCCCGGCCTGCGACGGCAGCAGCAGCGCGGCCGCGACGGCGGCAGCGCAGGTGCAAGTGGTCGAGAGTTTCGTTCCGGCCGTCATCCATTCACCCATTACAATCGCGGCCTAGTCTATAGCAGTAACCTTGACCATCCCAAGGCGCGAGCGCGCGCTCAATCGCTCGCGAGGCGCGCGAACAGCAGATGGTCCTGCCACAGCCCGTTGATGCAGAGGTATTGCCGCGCATAGCCCTCGCGCGAGAAGCCGGCGTTTTCCAAAAGCCGGATCGAGGCGGCGTTGGACGGAATGCAGGCGGCCTCGAGCCGGTGCAGGCGCAGCGAGCCGAACGCGAACGGCACCAGCGCGCGCACCGCGCCGCCCATCAGCCCGCGCCGCGCGAACGGCTCGCCGATCCAGTATCCGAGGCTGCCGGCCTGCGCGACGCCGCGCCGGACATTGGCGAGCGTCAGCCCGCCGGCCAGCGCATGGTCGCTCTTGCGGAACAGGAAGAACGCATAGGACTGGTCCGCGCGCTGATCCTCGGCGTAGCGGCGCAGCCGGCGGCGGAACGCCGAGCGGCTGAGGTCGTCAGCCGGCCAGGTCGGCTCCCACGGCGTGAGGAAGGCGCGGCTCGCTTCGCGCAACGTCGCCCACTCGCCGTAGTCGGACATCTGCGGCGCGCGCAGGTAGACCGCCTCGCCATCGATGGTCGGGAGCGGCTCGGAAAAGCTGACCGTGCGAAAGAAGGCCATGGCGGACGTTCTTGAATCAGGCGGCGCGGCGTCCCAGACTTTCGGCAATCACCGCGGCCCTTTCAAGCCCGCGTCCGGGTCCCAGCACCGCGATCGCCGGCCGGCTGCGCCCGATCAGCGCGCGACCCGCCGCCCGGGCACTTTCCGCCGTGACCGCCTCGATCCGGCCGACGATCTCCTCGAGCGGGATCGGACGGCCGTAGATCATCATCTGCCGCGCCAGTTGCTCGGCGCGCGCGCCGGAGCTTTCCAGCGCCATCAGCAGCCCCGCCTTCATCTGCGCCTTGGCGCGCGTGATCTCGGCCTCGGTGATCGTCTCTGCCGCGTTACCGATCTCGTCGACCACGACGCGCATCAGCTCGGGCAGGTCGGACGCATCGGTGCCGGCATAGACGCCGAGCACGCCGGTATCCACATAGGCGGCGTGGAACGCGTAGACCGCGTAGCACAGCCCGCGGATTTCGCGCACTTCCTGGAACAGGCGCGACGACATCCCGCCGCCGAGGATGTTGGTGAACACCTGTAGGCTGTAGATCGACGGATCGCGCTGCGGCACGCCTTCGAGCGCAAACGCAACGTGTACCTGCTCGAGATCGCGGCTTTCGATGCGCGAGCCGCCGACGAAGGTTGCGGGCTGCGGCGCGGGCGCCTCCGGCCCGGAGAAGCTCGCGAAGCGGCGCTCCACTTCGGCGACGATCATCTGGTGATCGACCGCGCCGGCTGCCGCGATCACCATGTCGGGCGCGCGGTAGTTGCGCGCGAGGTATCCGCGCAGGCGGCGCGAGTCGAACGAGCGGACCGATTCCGGCGTGCCGAGGATCGAGCGGCCGACCGACTGGTCCGGAAACGTCACCTGCTGCAGATATTCGAAGATCAGGTCGTCCGGCGTGTCTTCGGTCGCGCCGATCTCCTGCACGATGACGTTCTTCTCGCGCGCGAGCTCTTCCGGCTCGAACGTCGGGTTGGTGAGGATGTCGGAGAGCACATCGAGCGCGAGCGGCACGTCGGCGCGCAGCACGCGCGCGTAATAAGCGGTGCTTTCCACGCTGGTGGCGGCGTTGAGATCGCCCCCGACCGCCTCGATCTCCTCGGCGATCTGCCGCGCGGTGCGCCGTGCCGTGCCCTTGAACGCCATGTGCTCAAGCAGGTGCGAGATGCCGTTCTCGTCGCCGTGCTCGTCGCGGCTGCCGGCCCCGACCCACACGCCGAGCGAGGCGCTCTGCAGGTGCGGCATCGAGTCGGTGACGACCACCAGGCCGGAAGGCAGCCGTGTCACGTCCATGCTCATGCGGCAGCTCCTTGCGCGGCACGGCTCGCCGCAGTGATGAATTTTTCGACCGCGCCTTGATCGTTCGGCATCGCCGTCACGCGTTCCGGCCGCGCGTGAAGGTCGCCGAGCCAGTCGGGCAGTTGCGGGGTGATGCCGCTCGCGGCCTTGACCGCAGCGGGGAATTTCGCCGGATGCGCGGTGGAGAGCACCACCATCGGCACGGCGGGGTCGCGGCTTTCCTTTTCGGCGACCGCGAGCGCCACCGCGGTGTGCGGATCGAGCAGATAGCCCGCCTCGCGCTGCGTGGTGCGGATCGCCGCGGCGGTCTCGTCCTCGTCGGCGCGCTCCGCGGTGAAGCGCGAACGGATCTCGTCGAGTGCCTTTGGAGCGATGGTGAACTGGCGCGACTGCGCCAGCGATGCCATCAGCCCGCGCACGGCCGCCGCATCGCGGCCATAGGCGTCGAACAGCAGCCGCTCGAAATTGGACGAGACCTGGATGTCCATCGAGGGCGACGCGGTCGCGGTCACGCCGCGGACCTCGTAAGCGCCGGTCTTGAGCGTGCGGACCAGGATGTCGTTGACGTTGGTCGCGACGGTGAGCCGCTCGATCGGCAGGCCCATGCGCATCGCCACATAGCCGGCGAACACGTCGCCGAAATTCCCGGTCGGTACCGTGAACGCGACCTTGCGGTGCGGAGCGCCGAGCGCGACCGCGGCGGTGAAATAGTAGACCACCTGCGCGACGATGCGCGCCCAGTTGATCGAGTTCACTCCCGAAAGCCGCACACGGTCGCGGAAACCGTGATGATTGAACAGGCCCTTCACGATCGCCTGGCAA
>DATEKY010000639.1:0-2136 GCA_035277225.1 Xanthobacteraceae bacterium | reverse complement strand
ATGAAGTGGTCGTTCATGCCGAAGGAGAGCAAGGACGGGCGGCCGAGCTATCTGGTCATCAATGCCGACGAGTCCGAACCCGGTACCTGCAAGGATCGCGAGATCATGCGGCACGATCCGCACCTTCTCGTCGAGGGCTGCCTGATTGCAGGCTTCGCGATGGGCGCGAGCGCCTGCTACATCTACGTACGCGGCGAATTCATCAGAGAACGAGAACGCCTGCAGGCCGCGATCGACCAGGCCTACGAGGCCGGATTGATCGGCAAGAACGCGTGCGGCTCCGGCTACGATTACGACATGTACGTGCACCACGGCGCCGGCGCCTACATCTGCGGCGAAGAGACCGCGCTGCTCGAAAGCCTCGAGGGCAAGAAGGGTCAGCCGCGGCTGAAGCCGCCGTTCCCGGCCAACATGGGTCTCTATGGCTGCCCGACCACGGTGAACAACGTCGAGACCATCGCGCAGGCGCCCGACATCATGCGGCGCGGCGCGGCATGGTTCTCTTCGCTCGGGCGGCAGAACAACACCGGCACCAAGCTCTATTGCATCTCCGGTCACGTCGAGCGGCCGTGCAACGTCGAAGAGACAATGGGCATCCCGCTGCGTGAGCTGCTGGAGAAGCATGCGGGCGGCGTGCGCGGCGGCTGGGACAATCTGCTCGCGGTGATCCCCGGCGGCTCCTCGATGCCGCTGGTGCCGGCCGGTCCGGATCAGGCCGATACACTGCTGATGGACTTCGATGGTTGCCGCGACAAGAAGTCGGCGCTCGGCACCGCCGCCGTGATCGTGATGGACAAGTCGACCGACATCATTCGCGCGATGGCGCGCATCTCTTATTTCTACAAGCACGAGAGCTGCGGCCAGTGCACGCCGTGCCGCGAAGGCATGGGCTGGATGTGGCGCGTGCTGATGCGCATGGCCGAAGGCCGCGCGCACAAGCGCGAGATCGGCATGCTGATGGACGTGACCAAGCAGATCGAGGGCCACACCATCTGCGCGTTCGGCGACGGCGCAGCGTGGCCGGTGCAAGGGCTGCTACGCCACTTCAGCCACGAGATCGAGCGGCGTATCGACCAGTACACGGCGAACCCGCACCCCGAACCGGTCCGCGTGGCGGCGGAGTGAGCCGATGCAACAACCCGCCAACCACCATCTGGCGCAGCTCAATATCGGGCGTATCCGCTACGAGGTGAACGATCCGCGCATGGCGGGCTTCGTCGACAATCTCGCCTCGGTGAACGCGATCGCGGAGCGTTCGGAAGGTTTCGTCTGGCGCTACACCGACGAAAGCGGCAACGCGACCAGCACGCGGCCGTATGACGGCGATCCGATGATGGCCGTGAACATGTCGGTCTGGGAGAACGTCGAGTCGCTCGAGAAATACGTCTGGCAGACCGTGCACAAGCGCTTCTACGCACAGCGTCACGAGTGGTTCGAGAAGATGGACGAACGCTACTTCGTGATGTGGTGGGTGCCGGCCGGGCATCTGCCGAGCATCGTGGAGGCGATCGAGCGGCTCGAGCATTTGAAGACGCATGGCGCGAGTGACCATGCGTTCAGCTGGGAGAGCCTCGCATCTGCGCAACTCTGGAAGACGGCACGCTGCGCATGAGCACGATGACACATACCCGGCGGTTCTGGCGCACGCTTACCCTGCTCGCGCGGCTCGATATCGCGGCAAGTATCATGATCGCGGCGGCGCTGCTGATGTGGATGGCATGGCACTGAAATGACCAAGCTTATCGTTGACGGCACCGAGATCGACGTTCCGCCCGAATACACGCTGCTGCAGGCGTGCGAGGCGGCAGGCGCCGAGATTCCGCGCTTCTGCTTCCACGAGCGGCTCTCGATCGCCGGCAATTGTCGTATGTGCCTGGTCGAGCTCTCCGGGTCCCCGAAGCCGGTCGCTTCCTGCGCCTGGGGCGTGCGCGACTGCCGGCCGGGCCCGAAGGGCGAGCCGCCGGAAGTGAAGACCCGCACGCCATTGGTGAAGAAGGCGCGCGAAGGCGTGATGGAATTCCTGCTGATCAACCATCCGCTCGATTGCCCGATCTGCGATCAGGGCGGCGAGTGCGACCTGCAGGACCAGGCGATGGCCTACGGCGTCGACTCCAGCCGTTACCAGGAAAACAAGCG
>DATEKY010000638.1:0-2022 GCA_035277225.1 Xanthobacteraceae bacterium | reverse complement strand
TCGTCGTCCGGCCCGAGCAGGTGGCGGTTGCGCTCGAACAGCTCCTCGGTCAGCGCGCACATCTTCGGCGGGCCGAAGCCCGGATCGATGCGGAGGTATTTCAGCGAGCGGTAGAGCCGGTCGACGTGCTCCTTCACCTTGAACAGCCGGTGGCCGAAGGTGCGGGTCATGTCAAAGCAGCCGTCGCCGTAGACCCAGCTCATGTCGCGGAACGGGATGCGCACCTCGCGCTCGGGCATGAATTCGCCGTTGAACCAGGCGACGCGCTCGTTGGACAGCTGCGACATGGCGGCCCCTCATGGTGAGTAAAGGTTAAGCAAACACTAGTCGCGCGCCGTCCGCCAGCCCATGGCGCGACAGCGGGTCCTTTGCTAAAAGGCGCGCGAATTCGAGGGATTTTCATGCGCACGGGCGCGGTAAAGCGGAAGACCAAGGAGACCGACGTCGAGGTCGAGGTGAACCTCGACGGCGTCGGCAAGTCGCTGATCGAGACTGGGATCGGCTTCTTCGATCATATGCTCGAGCTGCTGGCGCGCCATTCGCTCATCGACATGACGGTGAAGGCGAAGGGCGACCTGCATATCGACCATCACCATACCACCGAGGACGTCGGGATCGCGCTCGGCCAGGCGGTGAAGCAGGCGCTCGGCGACATGAAGGGCATCACGCGCTACGCCAGCGTGCACATGCCGATGGACGAGGCGCTGACCCGCGTGGCGCTCGATATTTCCGGCCGGCCTCTCTTGGTGTTTACCGCCGAGTTCGGCCGCGACAAGGTCGGGGCGTTCGACACCGAGCTGGTGCGGGAGTGGTTCCAGGCCTTCACGATGAACGCCGGCGTGACGTTGCACGTCGAGACATTGTACGGCAGCAACGACCACCATATCTCGGAATCGTGCTTCAAGGGACTGGCGCGCGCGTTGCGCGCCGCGGTCGCGATCGATCCGCGCGCCGCCGGCGAGATTCCGTCGACCAAGGGGAGCCTGGGCGGCTAGTTTCTTTCTTATCCCTCCCCGCGAAGCGGGGAGGGTGGCGGTCCGCAGGACCGCCGGGTGGGGTAAGAGCCGTAACCCGGATGGAGCGTCAGCGAAATCCGGGACGATTGCCAGATGAACCGACCCCGGATTTCGCTTCGCTTCATCCGGGCTACAGGTGAGAGCAGGACATGCCCGTCTACACCGTCCACGAGCCTTCGCGCCACGACAGCGACGACGACACGCTGGCGCACACCGCGCGCTTCGCATTCGTGCGCGACGGTTTTCACTTCTGGGCGTTCCTGCTCACCCCGATCTGGCTGCTGCGGCACCGGCTGTGGCTCGAGTTCATCGCCTATCTGCTGATCGTCGGCGGCATCACGTTCGCGCTGCGCCGGTTCGGCATCAGCGCCACGGCGGGCGGCGTTGTCGGCCTGCTGATCGCCATCCTCGTCGGCATCGAGGCGTCGAGCCTGCGGCGCTGGAAGCTCGCGCGGCGCAAGTTCGAGCAGGTCGGCGTGGTCGTGGCCGACGATCTCGAACTGGCCGAACGGCGTTTCTTCGACAGCTGGGTCGCGCGCGATGAGCGGCCCGCATTGCCGTCGGCGCCGCCGCCAGCTCCGTTTCCGCCTCCGTTTACCCCACCGCCGGCCGACATCGTCGGGCTGTTCCCGCAGCCGCAGGCGCGGCCATGACGGTCGCAATCGTCGATTACGGCTCGGGCAACCTGCACTCGGCCGCGAAGGCGTTCGAGCGGGCGGCGCGCGAGTCCGGCGCCGATCAGCCGATCCTCGTGACCAACGATCCGGACAAATTGCGCGGCGCCGATCGCGTCGTGCTGCCCGGCGTCGGCGCCTTCGCGGATTGCCGCCGCGGGCTCGATGCGGTCACCGGCATGGTCGAGGCGCTGAACGAGACGGTGCGCCGCAGGGGCCGGCCGTTCCTCGGCATCTGCGTCGGCATGCAGTTGATGGCCGAGCGCGGCCGCGAATACGAAGTGGTCGACGGCCTGGGCTGGATTCCCGGCGAGGTCGACCGCATCGCGCCG
>DATEKY010000637.1:0-2047 GCA_035277225.1 Xanthobacteraceae bacterium | reverse complement strand
GCCGCCGCTTCGGCTTCGCGGCGCTGGTCATCGTCGGCGACCAGAAGGGCCGGGTCGGACACGGCCACGGCAAGGCGCGCGAGGTGCCGGAAGCGATCCGCAAGGCGACCGACGCCGCCAAGCGCAACCTGATCCGCGTTCCGCTGCGCGAAGGCCGCACGCTGCATCACGACGTGCTCGGCCGCCACGGCGCCGGCAAGGTGTTTCTGCGCGCGGCGCCTCCCGGCACCGGCATCATCGCCGGCGGCCCGATGCGCGCCGTGTTCGAGACGCTCGGCATGCAGGACGTGGTGGCGAAGTCGATCGGCTCGTCCAACCCGTACAACATGGTGCGCGCGACGTTCGACGCGCTGAAGCACCAGGACTCGCCGCGCTCGGTCGCGCAGCGGCGCAACATCAAGGTCTCCACCTTGCAGGCGCGGCGCACCGGCGTCGACAGCGAAGTGATGGCGGATTGAGTCTCGAGCTTCCCTGCGGAAGCCAAGGAAGAGTGACATGGCAGCAGCAAAGACCATCAAGGTCCAGCAGACCGGCAGCCCGCAGCGGCGCCATCACAGCCAGCGCGAGACCCTGATCGGGCTCGGGCTGAACAAGATCGGCCGCGTCAAGGAATTGCCGGACAATCCGGCGACGCGCGGCATGATCGGCAAGGTGCAGCACCTCGTCCGCGTGGTCGAGGGGAAGTAAGGATCAGGCCATGAAGCTCAACCAGATCGCCGACCGCGCAGGGGCGCACAAGAAGCGCGTCCGCATCGGACGCGGCATCGGCTCGGGCGTCGGCAAGACCGGCGGCCGCGGCGGCAAGGGCCAGACCGCGCGCTCGGGCGTGCGCATCAAGGGCTTCGAGGGCGGCCAGATGCCGCTGCACCGGCGCCTGCCGAAGCGCGGCTTCAACAAGCCGTTCGGCCTGAAGCTCAACGAAATCAACCTCGACCGCATCCAGCAGGCGATCGACGCCAAGAAGCTCGACATTTCCGGCACCGTTGACGCCGCGGCGCTGGTCAAGGCCGGCGTGCTGCGCCGCGCCAAGGACGGCGTGCGGCTGCTCGGCATGGGCGAACTGAAGGCCAAGGTGGCGTTTTCGGTCTGGGGCGCTTCGAAATCCGCGGTGGCCGCGGTCGAGAAGGCCGGCGGCTCGGTCGAGATTCTGGCGCCGAAGAAGGACGAGGCGGGCGAATCGGCCGCCTGACCCCCATATAGCGGCGGGGCGCGCACTTCGGAGCGACGGGCATGGTTTCGGCAGCGGAACAACTGGCGGCAAACCTCAACTTCGGCGCCCTGGCCAAGGCCGAGGAGCTGAAGAAGCGCATCTGGTTCACGCTCGGCGCGCTGCTGGTCTACCGCCTCGGCACCTATATCCCGCTGCCCGGCATCGACCCCTCCGCCTGGGAACAGATCTTCCGCACCCAGGCCGGCGGCATCCTCGGCATGTTCAACATGTTCTCCGGCGGCGGCATCCACCGGATGGCGATCTTCGCGCTGAACATCATGCCGTACATCTCGGCCTCGATCATCATCCAGCTGATGACGACGGTTTCGCCCACGCTCGAGCAGCTCAAGAAAGAGGGCGAGCAGGGCCGCAAGACGATCAACCAGTACACCCGCTATCTGACCGTCGTGCTTGCGGCGTTCCAGGCCTACGGCATCTCGATCGGGCTCGAAGGCGCCGGCAATGTGGTGACCGATCCGGGCTGGTTCTTCCGCGTTTCGACCCTGATCACGCTCACCGGCGGCACCATGTTCCTGATGTGGCTCGGCGAGCAAATTACCTCGCGCGGCATCGGCAACGGCATCTCGCTCATCATCCTCGCCGGCATCGTGGCCGAGCTTCCCTCGGCGCTGTTCGGCATGTTCGAGCTCGGGCGCCAGGGCGCGCTCTCGACCGGCATCATCCTCGCCGTCATCCTGATGTCGGTCGTGGTCATCGCCTTCATCGTGTTCATGGAGCGCGCGCAGCGCCGGCTGCTGATCCAGTATCCCAAGAGGCAGGTCGGCAACCAGATGTTCGAGGGACAGTCCTCGCATCTGCCGCTCAAGCTCAACACCT
>DATEKY010000636.1:0-2043 GCA_035277225.1 Xanthobacteraceae bacterium | reverse complement strand
GTCGCGCAGCGTGAACACATAAGTGAGCTTGTCCGCGCTCTCGTCGTACTTCTCGAGCATCTGCGGCTTGATCTCGCCCTTCTCGTCCATCGCAAAGAGCGTGTCGTAGATCATGTAGCCGTGGTTGCGCGTGATGTAGGCGGTGGTCCAGATCGGATCGACGATCTTGACGTCGGAATGCATCACCGCCTTCAGGGTTCCCTGGGCATTGCCGGCGCCGACCGATGCGGCCAATGCCGCCGCCGCGACTGCGATCTTCCAACGGAACGTCATGCGACCCCTCCAGATTGTGAACTTTGGGGCGGATGCTATCGGGCGGCTCCCCGGCCGCCAAGCCGCTTTGGCATGCAGGATTGCGCGGCAAATGGCGTCAGGCACGGCAGGGGCCGTTCCCGGTTGCCATCATTCCGGCCCTGCGGCGAGGCATGACGGGGGAACTGCGAGTGTGTCGATGACGGACGCTGGCTTCAGGTGGCGCGCGCTCTGCGGGGTGATGGCGCTCGGCTGCGTCGTGCTCTCCGCGCCGGCGCGCGCGCAGGGCGAGAGCGAGACGATCGACCAGGCGCTCTGCCGCATGATCGAGGGCGCCGCGGCGAGGCACCGCATCCCGGTCGATTTCTTCACCCGGCTGATCTGGCAGGAGAGCAGCTTTCGCCCCGGCGTTTCGAGTCGGGTCGGCGCGCAGGGCGTCGCGCAGTTCATGCCCGGGACCGCGTCCGAGCGCGGGCTCGCCAATCCGTTCGATCCCGAGCAGGCGGTCCCGAAATCGGCGGAGCTTCTGAGCGAGTTGCGGTCGCGCTTCGGCAATCTCGGCCTGGCGGCGGCGGCCTATAATGGCGGGCCGGCGCGCGTGGAGGCATGGCTTGCGGGCCGCGGCGGGCTTCCCGGGGAGACGCGCGGCTATGTCTCGATCATCACCGGACGCAGCGCGGACGACTGGGCGAGCGATGCGCGCGCCGAGCGCGGCGACGTGACGCCGGAAGGACCGCCGACGCGCTGTCTCGTCCTGGTCGCGGCGTGCCGCCGTGGTACCGACCGCCGCGTGATGGAAGCCTATGTGGGGCCAACTGTCGGGCCGATCGAGGAGTCGCCGCTGTCGCCGTGGGGCGTGCAGGTCGCCGGCAATTTCTCCAAGGTGATCGCGCTTGCGTCCTATGCGCGGGCGCGGGCGCGCCACGCCTCGTTGTTGAGCGACGTCGCGCCGATGGTGATCGGCACGCGGATGCGCTCGCGCGGCACGCACGCGTTCTATCGGGTGCGCATTCCGGCGCCGACACGCGCCGCAGCGAGCGACATGTGCGACAGGCTGCGCCGGCAGGGCGGGGCCTGCGTGGTGTTGAAGAGTTGAGGTCGCGCCGCGAGGGCGGTGCAACCCTCTCCCCTTGAGGGAGAGGGTGGCGAGCGCCAGCGAGCCGGGTGAGGGGTTACTTCGTTGAAGCTCGGCGACCCCTCACCCCGCCGACTTCGTCGGCGACCCTCTCCCTCAAGGGGAGAGGGTACAGCGGAGCGCGCTGCTCCTTCGCGCTACACCAGCTTCACGTTCTTCAGCGGCAGCTCGCGCACCGGCTTGCCGGTCGCCGCATGGATCGCGTTGAGCACCGCGGGCGTCACCACGCAGATGGTCGGCTCGCCGACGCCGCCCCAGAAGTCATACGTGGGCACGATCACGGTCTCGACCTTCGGCATCTCGGCGAGACGCAGGATCTCGTAAGTGTCGAAGTTCGTGTTGGTCACGCGGCCCTTGTCGATCACCATCTCGCCGTACAGCGCTGCCGAGAGGCCGTAGGCGACCGAGCCTTCGACCTGCGCGGCGATCTGGTGCGGGTTGACGGCGTGGCCGCAGTTCAAGGCGAGCACCATGCGATGGATCTTCAGCTTTCCCTTGGCGTCGACCGAGACCTCGGCGGTCGCGGCCGAGTAGCTGCCGTAGCCCATGAATTGCGCGATGCCGCGATGCACGCCCGCGGGCAGCGGCTTGCCCCAGTCGCCTTTCTCGGCCGCGGCATTGAGCACCGCGAGGTGCTTGGGGTGCTTGCTCATCAG
>DATEKY010000635.1:0-2112 GCA_035277225.1 Xanthobacteraceae bacterium | reverse complement strand
CGCGCGACCATCACCTGGCCGACGATCTCGCCGGCCGTGAGGTTGCGCACCAGGCGCTGCGTGCCGGTGTGGCAGAACGAGCAATTGAGCGTGCAGCCGACCTGGCTCGAGACGCACAAGGTGGCGCGGCCGCTGTCCGGGATGTAGACGCACTCGACCTCATGCGGCCGCTCGCCGGCCTGCTCTCCCGGCAGGCGTAACAGCCATTTGCGCGTGCCGTCGGCCGAGACCTGCTCGGCCACCACCTCGGGACGGTCGAGCGTGAAGCGTGCGTCGAGCGCGGCGCGCAGCTCCTTCGACACGCTGGTCATGTCGTCGAAGCGCGTGACGCCGCGGATATAGATCCAGTTCCAGAGCTGCTGCACGCGCATCCGGCGCTGCTTCTCGGGGACGCCGATCGTCCCGAGCGCGTCGGCGAGCGCATCGCGCGACAGCCCGATCAGCGAGGGCTTCGCGGGCGGCACATAGGCTTCCAGCGCGGTCTTCTCGACGAAGCCGCGCGGCGCCGGTTTACTATCAAGGATCGTGGTCATCAGGCCGCATGTGGGGCCGCAGGGCCCCAAATTGCAACCTTATTTGCACTCCTGCGCGACGCGGTCGAGCGCCTGGCCGAGTCCGCGCAGCGTGTAGCGGTCGGTCGATTTCGTGCCCTTGCCGGATTCGCCGCTGACCACGAGATCGGAGCCCTTGCGCATTGCGTCGACCATGCGCGCCTCTTCGGCCGGGTTCTTCACCCAGGCGCCGTCGTTCTGCGTGAACATCGCGTATTTTGCCGAGCCGATGTCGACGCTCGCCTCGAAGCCGGGCTTGAACGGATAGCCGATGACGATCGAGACCTCGTTGCGCACGTTCTCGGTCGGCCGCGTGGCGATGAAGATGTAGGCCGGGTCGCGCGGCCGGCCCGCCGGCTGCGTCGCCTGCGAGGTTGGCTTGGCGATGGCGTAGCAGAGCATTCGGCCGCCGCTGTTCGCCGTATAGGCGCCCCAGTCGCCGAACTGGCCGAGCAATGTCGGCGCGCCGCCGCCTGCGGCTGCAGCCGCGGCCTGAGGCGCCGGCGCCCCGTTTTTCTTCGCGGCCGGCGCCGCCTTCTGCTCGGATTTCTGCTCGGCTTTCTGTGCGGGTGGCGCTGCCTTTGTGGACTTCGGCTTCGCCTGCTTGGCCGGCGCTTCGCCGGCCGGCTGCGCTGCCTGCTGTGCCGCCGCTGCGGTCAACATCCCGACAGCAGCCGCGACTGCAAGCGGCACACCGCGATACCAAGCCTTGCTGAACATCGGGCCTCCCGCGTTTCCCGCCATAACGCCCCCGAAGTCATAGAAATAACGGGGGAAATCGGCAATGTGAAGGCATCCGGACACGGTTTGCCCGACCTCCACAGTGAATCTGCCTGGCGCGTGACGGCGCTCCAACCGCCTCGTAAGGTGCGCCGCCTGGTTCCACGCAAACGCAGCACACCATGAAAGCCATCCTCTGTACGCATTTCGGCGGCCCTGACGAGCTCGAGTTTTCGGACCTGCCCGATCCCTCGCCGGGTTCCGGCGAGGTCGTCGTCGCGGTGAAGTCCGCGGCGCTGAATTTCTTCGATACGCTGATCATCGCGGGAAAATACCAGCTCAAGCCGCCCTTCCCATTCTCGCCCGCGTCCGAATTCGCCGGCGTGATCGAGAGCGTCGGCGCCGGCGTCAGCGGGCTGAAAGCCGGCGACCGCGTGCTCGGCTATGGCGGCTTCGGCGCCGCGCGCGAGAAGGTCGTGCTGCCCGCGCAGCGCGTGGTGAAGATTCCCGACAGCCTCGACTTCGATCGCGCCGCCGGCATCACGGTGATCTACGGCACCACGCTGCACGCGCTGAAGGATCGCGCGCATCTCAAATCCGGCGAGACGCTGGCGGTGCTCGGCGCATCCGGCGGCACCGGCTTGGCCGCGATCGAGATCGGCAAGCTGATGGGCGCGCGCGTGATCGCCTGCGCGTCGTCGGACGACAAGCTCGCCTTCTGCAAGGAGCGCGGCGCGGACGACACGATCAATTACGCCAGCGAAGACCTCAAGGAGGCGCTGCGCCGTGTCACCGGCGGCAAGGGTGTGGATGTGATCTACGATCCGGTCGGCGGCTCATA
>DATEKY010000634.1:0-5327 GCA_035277225.1 Xanthobacteraceae bacterium | reverse complement strand
CAGGTCGAGGATGCCGTGCTCCTCGGAGAAGCCGGTGACCTGCGCGTCGGGATACTCGACCACGCGGCCGTAGCCCTTGGCGTAATACTGCTCGTAGGTCATCACCTTGGAGCCGGCGTCGAACACCGCGCGGGTCTCGGTCGGGCGGCTGACCACCGTGGCGCGCACCGTCATGGCGCAATCATTCCAAGTGGCCGCGCCCGCGGTCACCTGCATGACGTCGTTATAGATGTAGGTGCCGGCGCGATACTCGGTCAGCATCGGAAAGTCGCCGCAGCCTTTCAACGCGGGCGAGCCGCCGCCCGACACGACCGGCGTCGCGATTCCGGCGCCGTTGAGCAGTTGCAGCGCGCGCTCCAGCCACAGCCGCTGTTCGGGCTTGGCGGTCGGGTAGGTCATCAGGCCTTCGAACTGCAGGTTCGGCAGGCGCATCGTCTCGCGCGCGAAATCGAGCGCCGCCTGCGGGCTCTGCACGCCGTTGCGGTTGCCGCCGGTGTCGCATTCGATCAGATAGCGGATGTCGACGCCGTGGCGCTTGCCGGCGTCCGACAGCCCGCGCGCCACCACCTCGTTGTCGACCACCACGGCCATGCGCTTGAGGCGCCGGACCAGTGCGGCGAGCCGCTCGGTCTTGGCGTCGCCCAGGATGTTGTAGGTGAGCAGGATGTCGTCGGCGACGCCGGCGTCGGCCATCACTTCCACTTCGCCGATCTTCTGGCAGGTGATGCCGATCGCGCCGGCGTCCATCTGCAGCTTCGCCAGCGCCGGGATCTTGTGCGTCTTGATGTGTGGCCGGTTGGCGAGGCCGTGGCTCGCGAGCGTCTCCTGCGCGCGGCGGATGTTCGCCTCGACGATGTCGAGGTCGATCACAACCGCGGGTGTGTCGAGATCGGCGACTTTGGTGGGCATTTTCTCAACTCCAACAGGTGGGCGGAGAGGAATCGCACTTCCCCGCGTGAGTTCCCAATGTTAGCGTAGCGACAATACGCCGCGCGTCAAAGCGGCAGCCAGGGAGGACGGGAATGACCTTTCGATATGGACGGACTCTGTTTGCCGCGCTGGCTTTGAGCGCTGCCGTACTTGCTTTCCCGCAGGAAGCGCGCGCGCAGCGCCAGTTCAGCTTCGGTTACGACCAGCCGCGCACGACCGCCTATGGCATCGCGGCCGACATCTTCGACGCCAAGCTCAAGGAGTTGAGCGGCGGCAAGATGAGCATCAACCAGTTCCCCGGCGCGCAGCTCGGGCAGGAGCCGGTGATGCTGCAGAAACTGCGCACCGGCGACATCGACTTCGTCATCACCTCGACGGCGAACGCCTCGACGGTCGCGCCGCAGGCGGGCGTGTTCTCGCTGCACTTCATTTTCCGCGACCAGAAGCATCTTGCCAGCACGCTCGCCGATCCGGGCGTGTCGAAGGCGTTCCGCGAGATGGTCAAGGAGTCGGTCCAGGGTGCACAGGTGCTCGGCCTGCTGACCATGGGTCTGCGCAATATCTACTCGAAGAAGGAAATCACCAAGCTCGACGACATCAAGGGCATGAAGGTGCGCGTGCAGGCGACCAAGACCGAGGACACGCACTTCCCGGCCTACGGCACGCAGACCGTGCACATGCCGTTCGGCGAGGTCTACACCTCGCTGCAGACCGGCGTCGTCAACGCTGCCGAGAACGGCATCAACGTCTATCTCGCCAACAAGCACTACGAGGTGGCGCCGATCCTCTCGATCACCGAGCACGAGGCGAACAACAACTGCCTCTGGGTGAGCGACAAGACCTGGAACAGCCTGTCCGACCAGGAGAAGCAGTGGGTGCAGGCGGCGGCCGACGAGGTGTCGAAGAAGGAGCCGGCGATGGCGCTCAAGCTCGAGGCGGACTCCGCGGAGCGGCTGAAGAAGCTCGGCGTGAAGGTGGTCGAGGGCGTCGACAAGTCCGGCTTCATGAAGGCGGCGGCTCCGATCCAGGATTCGCTTGCCAAGGAGCTTGGTCCGCACGCGGTGAAGATCCTCGACCTCGTCCGCAACGTGAAGTGATCGGCTGCTGATGTGCAGGCGGCGGCGCGGGGAACGCCGTCGCCTGTTGCGTGCCTGAGGGGGACGGTTTGAGTTTTCAGTCGCTGGTCATTGCGCGCCACACCCATCTGAAGTGGAAGGTCCTCGACCCGCTCGAAGGGCTGCTGATGGCCCTGTGCGGGCTGTCGATCGCGGGCTTCACGCTGTCGGTGTTCTGCGACGTGGTCACGCGCGAGATCGGCCGGCCGTGGCTGTGGCTGCAGCTCGTCACCACCGGCTTCTTCGCCTGGGGCGTTTTCATCGGGATGGCGGTCGCGACGCGCCGGCTCGATCACCTCAACCTGGTGGAGATCACCAAGGGCATGCGCGGCTCGCCGCGCACCTTCATGGAGATCTTCAACCGGCTGGTGATCCTCGCGGTCGGCATCGCCATGCTGGTGTTCGGCATCCAGAATTTCATCAACGATCTCGGCAGCTATCGCGCGCCGTCCCTGATACCGCTCGCGACCTATACGGCGAGCGTGCCGCTCTCGGGCGCGCTGATCTGCCTGTTCTGCGTCGAGCAGATCGTCAATGGCTGGCGCCACGGCTTCGAGGGGCCTGAGGACGCCGACGACTTCGCGGGGATCAAGTGATGGGGAACGGTTCGATCATCCTCATCATGACGGCGCTGTTCCTGGTGTTCGGCTACATGGGAGCGCCGGTGGCGTTCGCCCTGATGGCCGGCGTGCTCACCGCCTGCATGCTCACCCCGATCAGCATGCAGTCGATGGTCGGGCAGATGTTCCACGGCATCGATTCCGAAATCCTGCTCGCGGTGCCGTTCTTCCTGCTGGTCGGCGAGCTGATGACATCGGCCGACGTCACCAACCGCATGATCCGCCTGGCGCAGACCATGGTCGGGCATCTGCGCGGCGGCCTCGCGCAGGTGGTGACGCTGTTCAGCATGTTCTTTGCCGGGATTTCCGGCTCGTCGACGGCGGACGTCGCGGTGCTCAGCCGCACCGTGGCGGTGGAGATGACCAAGGAAGGCTACGACCGCGCCTTCACGGCCGCGCTGATCGCCTGCGCCTCCACGATGGCCAACCTCATTCCGCCGAGCATCATGGCGGTGGTGTACGGCGCGACCGGCAACGTCTCGATCGGCGGGCTGTTTCTCGCCGGCATCGCGCCCGGCGTGCTGATCGGCATCGGGCTGATGATCTATTCGCACTTCTTCGGCCCCGTCGGCATCCTGAAGAAGCGGGCCTCGCTGTGTGAATTCGCCGACGCGACGCGCGGCGCCGCGCTGCCGCTGATGATCCCGCTGATCATCATGGGCGGCATCCTGACCGGCTGGTTCACGCCGACCGAGGCCGGCATGATCGCTTCGGTCTATATCCTCGTGGTGCTGATCCCGCTGCTCAACCGCGGCCACATCTCCAAGCTGCCGCGCGACTTCGTCTATACCGGCTTGCTGTACTCGCTCCCGCTCGCGCTGGTCGCCGCAGCGTCGGCGTTCGGCTGGATGCTCGCCTACCTGCGCGGGCCGGACATCGTCTCGGGCTGGATCGAGATCGTCGCCGGCCATGACGGCCGCATCATCATGATCCTGCTGGTGCTTCTGTTCATCGTGATCGGCGACTTCATGGATGCCGTCCCGGCGATCATCATCTTCATGCCGATCGTCAACAAGCTGACCGAATTAGGCGACATCAAGCCACTGCACATGGGCGTGGTGCTGATCACCACGCTGGTGTTCGGATTGATCACGCCGCCCTACGGGCTGTCGCTGCTGGTCGCCTCGAAGTTCGTCGGCGTGCGGTTCTCCAGGGCAATGTATGCCTCGCTGCCGATCTACGTGGTGTTCTTCATCACCATCGCATTCACGGTGTTCTTCCCCGAGATCGTGCTCTATCTGCCCAAGCTGTTCCTTCCGGAGTCTGTTGGATGCTTCAAGAGCCCGACCGGCGCGGGATATATCTGTCCGCCGTAGCTGTCATTCCGGGGCCGGCCGAAGGCCGGAGCCCGGAATCCATAACCACGATCGGTTCTTGGGCCGCCGGGCCTGGGGTTATGGATCCCGGGCTCCTCGCTTCGCTCGGCCCCGGGATGACAGCTGCGCTCGCCCGGGATGACAGCTCAGCTTGGAAACCCGTACAGCCGCGCCGGATTGTCCACCAGGATGCGCCGGCGGATCGCGTCGTCCTCGGTCCACTCGTTGAACAGGTCGAGCAGGTGCCCGGCGTTCGGCATCTCGTCTTCCATGCGCGGATGCGGCCAGTCCGAGCCCCACACCAGTTGCTCGGGGTTTTCCTTCACCAGCGCGACGTGCAGCGCGCGCGCGTCGGGATAGTCCGGCGCCATGTGGCTGACGCGGTGCGCGCCCGACAGCTTCACCCAGCAGCCGCCTTGGCCGAGCAGGCGCAGCAGCGCCTGAAAGCCCGGCGCGGTGACGCCGGCCCGCGCGTCGGTGCGGCCCATGTGGTCGATCACGACCGGCAGGCCGATCTCCTTCAGCACGGGAATCGTGTCGGGCAGGTCTTTCACGTCGATCCAGAGCTGCATGTGCCAGCCGAGATCGCGCAGGATCGGCGCGAGGATCTTCGCGTCCTCGAGCGGCACGCCGCCGCGGTAGTGCAATTGCCCGTCGCGGAAGAAATGATTGAAGCGCAGGCCGCGCACGCCGAGCGCGTCCCAGGTGCCGAAGGTGACTGCCGCCGTATCGCGGTCCGCGACGGCGACGCCGCGCAGCCGCTCCGGCTCGCGCTCCAGCGCATCGAGCATCGCGGCATTGTCGCGCCCGTGCGCGCTGCCCTGCACCAGCACACCGCGGTCGCAGCCGAGCGTGTCGAGCATTGCGAGGTATTTCGCCAGCGGCGCGTCGGGCGGCGTGTAGCTGCGCTCCGGCGCATAGGGAAACTGCGCGGCCGGCCCGAACACATGGCAATGCGTGTCGCAGGCTTTCGGGGGCGGCGCGATGATCGGACGCGTCGGTTCGCGCGGCGGCGGGCAGGGCGCTTCGCTCATGACGCAAATGTCAGCCCGGGTCGCGGCGGAGTGTGTCGGCGCTCGCCCGGGACAACAGCGGAGAAACGTCCGCGCTCAAACATCATTGCTCCCCTGCAAAACCAGAATGGCGCCGGGCCGCGCGAGAGGCTACACCGCTTGCGAGCAAACGTCACAAGGATTTGCGGGAGGGACCTGGTTCATGTCGGACGGCAGCAAGCGTGTGTTCTTCGTCAACGGTCCGGCCCATCCGATATTCACCCAGATCGTCGAGAAGCGCGCCGACATCCGTCTCGACAAGCTCAAGAACGACAGCCCCGACAATGTCGCGAC
>DATEKY010000633.1:0-4972 GCA_035277225.1 Xanthobacteraceae bacterium | reverse complement strand
TTGTTTGACGCGAAGCCTTATCTCGCGCCGTTCCGCAAGCCGTTCAACGACGGGTTCGGCTGCCGCATCGTGGTGCTGCGCCCGACCGCACGCGGCGCGATTTCGCTGAAGTCCGCCGATCCGGCGCAGGCGCCGCGGATCGCGCAGAACCTGCTCGGCACCGATCACGACAAGCGAAAGATCCGTGCGGCGGTGAAGCTGTTCCGCGAGATCGGCACGCACAAGCCGCTGCAGCCATTCGTCAAGGCCGAGATCGTGCCCGGCGCCGCGAAGCAATCCGACGCCGAGCTCGATGCCGCGATCCGCGCCACCGCCGTCACGGTGCATCATCCGGCCGGAAGCTGCCGCATGGGCGTGGACGAAGACGCGGTGGTCGATGGCGAACTGCGTGTGCACGGCACGCAAGGTCTGCGCGTAATCGACGCATCCGTGCTTCCCGATCTCCCCGGCGGTAACATCAACGCGGCAGTCATCATGATCGCCGAGAAGGCCGCGGACATGATCCGCGGCAGAGCGCAGCTACGCTGAGAGCCTTTGCATCGTCCTGCGATAGCGGGCCGTGATTGCGTCGCGGTGCTTGTGCTGCCCATCCGCGACGACCATTTCGCCGCCGACCATCACGCTCTTCACGAGCGCTTCGCCCGCGACGAACACGTAGGCGTCGAGAACACTCTCGGCTGCCGTCACGTCGGCGTGCTCGTTACTCAAGACAACAATGTCAGCGCGCTTGCCGACCTGGATCGCGCCGATCTCGCGCCCCAAGGCCTGAGCGCCGCCGCGGCAAGCCTCCGTGTAAAGTCGAGCCCCGGTCGACTCGCCCTCCTGCGCGAACACGTTGCGCGTATGCCGGCGCAGGCGTTGCGAGTATTCCAGCATGCGCAGCTCTGCCGCCGCGCCGATCTGGATATTGGAGTCGGTCCCGACTCCAAATGCGCCGCGCTGCGCGAAAAACTCGGCGCCGTTGAAGATGCCGTCGCCGAGCGAGGCCTCGGTCAACGGGCACAAGCCGGCGACCGCGCCCGACGCCGCAAGCCGCCGCGTCTCGTCCTCGGTCATGTGCGTCGCGTGGATCAGGCACCAGCGCCGATCCACGTTCGCGTTATCGAGCAGCCATGCAACCGGCGTCGCCTTCAGCGCCGCGATGCAGTCGGCGACCTCCTTGGTCTGCTCGGCCGCATGAATGTGGATCGGCCCGCCACCATGCGCCGCAACGGCGTTACGCAGCGCCTCCGGCGTCACGGCGCGCAGCGAATGCGGCGCGATGCCGACGCGTGCGTCAGGCAGTACCGTCACGATCTCGCGCGAGCGCGCGACGAGCGCCGCATAACGATCCGGATCGTTGAGGAAGCGCTTTTGCCCATCGTTCGGCGCCGCGCCCCCGAACCCGCCGTGGATATAAAGAGCCGGCAGAAGCGTCAGGCCGATGCCGGTCGCCTTCGCCGCCGCCGCGATGCGCGCCGCCATCTCGCCAACGTCGGCATAGGGCCGCCCGTCGACGTCGTGATGCAGGTAGTGGAACTCGCCGACCGCCGTGAAGCCCGTCTCGAGCATCTGCATGTAGGCGAACGCCGCGATCGCCTCGGCGTCGTCGGGCGTCAGCTTGCCGAGGAAGCGGTACATCACCTCGCGCCAGGTCCAGAAGCTGTCATGCGCCGGACCTCGCTTCTCGGCGAGACCCGCCATGCCGCGCTGGAACGCGTGGCAATGCAGATTCGGCATGCCGGGGATGGCGAAGCCGGCAATCGGCTGCGCGTCGTCGCGCGGGGCATTCGGCGTGACGCGCGCGATCGCGCCGTCCGCCACGTCGACGCGCACGTCGCGCGCCCAGCCGGAATTCAACAGTGCATGATCGAAACGATAGGCGGGCATGGCGCCAGTCATGCGCGGCTTGGTCTGTCAGCGCAAGGTGGCGCAGTGATGCGGCAGCAGGAACGCATGCCTTGTGGGTTCCGGGACATCTGCCGGGCTTCCTGCCGCTTCCGGGCTATGGTTTGATAAACCCAACGCTTCGGCGTCTCATGACCGGCTAGTCGCGCGGAGACGAATGACAGGGACAGTATTCATCGGCGAGGTCATTCCTCTGCCGCGCAATGAGACCGATCGCGCCGATCTCGGCGCGGTCGTTCCGGCGCGCGCGGAGCGCGGCGAGACGTCGGCCGATTTCAGCAACGTGGTTCCGTTCGCGCGCCCGCGCGACGCGCGCAGCGCGCCCGAGGTTGTGCTGCCTGCCGGTTTGGCGCGTCCGCCCGGTGCAGTGGCCGCGCATGAGTGGAGGCGCCGCGTCGGTGGCGCGACGTTCTCGCTGCTCGTGCACGGCAGCCTGTTCGCGATCCTGTTGCGCGAACCGCCGCCGCTGGCGAGCATCGGCCTCGAAGTGATGTCGGTCGAGGTCGTGCTCGGTGCGACCGCGCCCGCGGGTGCGGCGACGGCTCCGGGCGAGAACCAGGTGCAATCGAAGCCCGCACCGGAGGAAAAATCGACCGAGGTCGAGCCGACCGAGCAGAAGGCGACCGCGCAGCCGCAATCCGTCGAGGTCGCCAAACAGGAAACCGCTCCGGAACAGAAAGCCGAGCAGCCGAAGACCGAAACCAGGCCCGAAGAGTCGAAGCCGTACGAGACCGCTGCCGCGCCGCGCGAGACGCCGGACACGACCGAAGTCACGCTGCTGCCGCAGCCCGAGGACAGGCCGGTCGAGAAGAAGCCCGAACCGAAGCCGGTGCAGACCGCGCCGCCCAGGCCCGTCAAGGACGCCAAGCCGGCACACGAGCAGCACCGCATTGCGGCGCCGACGCGCGACAAGGCCGCCAGGGAGGCAAAAGCCTCGATCCCGTCCTCGCAAGCGAACAATGTCGGCGTCGGACGCTCCAACGACGACACGAACTATCCGGGGCTCGTATCGGCGCATCTGCGGCGCTACCAGCAATACCCCGCCGACGCGCGCAGCCGCGGCGATCAGGGCACCGCGTCGGTGACCTTCGGCATCGGGAGCGGCGGCGGCGTGACCTCCGTGCGGCTCGCGCGCAGCTCCGGGATCGGCAGCATCGACCAGGAAGTGCAGGCGATGGTGCGGCGTGCCTCGCCGTTCCCGCCACCGCCCGGAGGGCGGGCGCAGAGCTTCACCGTTCCGGTGAATTTTCGCCTGAATTGATCGCCAGCCTCATTGCCAGGGGGACGGAGCTAGAACAACCGCCCGCTCGCAATCCGCGCCCCCTCCGCCATCGACTTGAACTTCGCCCACACCACGTCCTCGGCGACCCGCCCGCGTCCCGCAATGGTCTCGAAGCCGCAATCGCTGCCCGCCATCACGCGCTGCGGGTCGCCGATCGTTTCCGCAACATTCTCCAGACGCTCCGCGATCACCTCGGGATGCTCGACGAAGTTGGTGGTGGAATCGATCACGCCAGCGACGATGATCTGGTCGTTGCTCAGCAGGTCCTTCAGGTAGCGGTACTCATGCGCGTGGCGCGGGTTGGCGAACGGCAGCACAAAGCCGCCGACCTTGGCGCGTCTGAGGAACGGGATGATCTCCTGCAGCTCGACGTCGAGATCGTGCGGGCCTTCGTAATTGCCCCAGCACACATGCAGCCGCACCTTTTCCGGCGGAATGTCGTGGATCGCGGCATTGATCGCGTCGATCACGCGGTTGCCGAACGCGATGAAATCGGCGAGCGGCCGGTCCGCAAATGTGTTGTGCTTCTCGCGCGCGAGGTCCGGGCAATCGAGCTGCAGCAGGAAGCCGGCATCGACGATCGCCTTGTATTCGTTGCGCAGCGCCGCGCCGAGCGCCGCGAGGAATGCCTCTTCGTTCGGGTAGTGTTCGTTCTTCACGATCGCCGAGACCATGCCGGGCGAAGGCGCGGTCAGGAACGGCTCGATGAACGGATTGCCGGCCGCATCAAGCGTGGTGCGGAAGTCGGCGCACTCGGCCTTCATGTCGCTCGCGTCCGGGTAGGCGATCGCCCCGATCGCCTTGGGCAGGCCGCGGATGTCGTCGACCGATTCCTTCTTCAGCGACGCCTCGTAGGACTCCTTCATGAAGATCGGATAGCGCTCGACGTCGGCGCGCTGGCGCCGCTGCCACGAGCCGCCGAGCCCGGTGAGGCGATCGCGGATATAGAAGATGAAGGAGTCGCGCTGCTGCTCGCCGTTGTTGCCGATGTCGACGCCGCACTCGGCCTGCTTCGCCACGATGGCAGTCATTGCGGCGCGGCCCGCGGCCTGCAATTCCGCGGCGTCCACCGTCTCGCCGCGCGCGCGCCGCGCATAGAGGCGGGTCAGCGACAGCGGGCGCGGCAGGCTGCCGGTATGGGTGGTGAGGATACGAGTCTCGCTGAGATGCATTTCCTACTCCGAACACTCATCCTGAGGAGCATCGCGTAGCGATGCGTCTCGAAGGATGGCAACAGACACCGAGCGCGCGGCCATCCTTCGAGACGCGCCCTACGGGCGCTCCTCAGGATGAGGTCGTCGGCTTCTTCCTGCGCTTGATCTCCTCGATCACCGCCGCGTTGTCGCGCTCGCTTTCTCCGCGCGCAACGCAGGCCGCCAGCACCTCGGCGTTGAGCGTCGCCAGCGGCATCTCCTGGCCTCGCTTGGCGGCCTGCTCGATGATCAGCTTGAAGTCCTTCAGCGACTGGTGGATGAAGCCCTGCGGCGTGTAGTCGCCGCTCACCATCTTCGGTCCCTTGATGTCCATCACCTGCGAGTAGGCCGCGGACTGCCGCGCCACGTCGAGCAACGCGGCCGGATCGAGCCCCAGCGCTTGGGCGAACACGAGACCCTCAGCCAGTACGAGCCGATTGAGGCCCAGCATGTGGTTGATCGCGAGCTTGGCGCGTCCGCCGTTGCCCACCGGCCCCATGTAGAACCATTTCGGATAAAGCGCGTCGACGATGTCGGCGACACTGTCGATTGCGTCCTTGTTGCCGCCGATGAGGCCGACGCCGTCTCCGTTGCGCACTTGCGCGCTCGA
>DATEKY010000632.1:0-2637 GCA_035277225.1 Xanthobacteraceae bacterium | reverse complement strand
CAGCAGGTAAGGCAGCAGCAGGACCACGAGAACAACGATGATCGCCGCCCGGAACAGGCGGAACGCGAGACGGCGCGGCGATCCGATCGGCATGCGGATGAGCTAGCATATCGCGGCGACCGGACAAGGACGCGCCCTTGTAGTGCGGCGCATTTGTCGCTCGAATGACCGCATGGCCCCCAAGACGCCGCCGCAAGCTGCGACACGCCGTCCGCCGCGCATCGTGCGCATCGTGAAGTTTCGTCCGCGCCTGTTCATTTCGGCTGCGGTCGGCCTTGCGGCGATCGGCGTGCTGTTCATCGTTTGCGATCAGTGGCGAGCCGCGACCAAATTGCTGATCGGCTGGAACATCGGCATCGCGCTCTACCTCATTCTCGGCGTCCGGATGATCCGGCATGCCGACATCGCGCATATCCGCTCGCGTGCGGCAACGCAGGATGAAGGCGCCATGGCGCTTCTGCTGCTACCGGTCGCGGCTGCGATAGCGAGCCTGGCGGCGATCTTCGCCGAGCTGACTGCCGCCAAAGGGGGAGCGAATTACGGCTGGCACGCCGCGCTTGCGGTGACGACGATCACGCTGTCGTGGACCTTCATCCACGCGCTGTTCGCACTGCACTACGCGCACGACTATTACGGCGAGGGCGATCGGGCCAAGGGGCTGATCTTTCCGGGCGACGACAAGCCGGACTACTGGGACTTTGTGTACTTCTCGTTCGTGATCGGGATGACGTTCCAGGTCTCGGACGTCCAGGTATCCAACCGCCTGATCCGCCGCCTGGTGGTGACGCACGGCGCGCTGTCGTTCGTGTTCAACACCGCAATCCTTGCATTGACGGTCAATCTCGCCAGCAATGCGCTGGGCAGTTGAACATGCTCACGCCGGCGGGATGAATTTCTGCGCGATCGTCTGGAATACCGCAAGCGCCTCGCAACGCTTCGCATGCGCGGCGAGCGCAGGAAAATCCGCCATCGAGACGATGCCCGGATGCGCGTCGCCGATGAAACGCAGCGCCGCCGCGACCGCGATGTCCGCGTGGCCTATCGTCTCCCCGAACCAGAAATCGGTCTTGCGCGCCGCGCGATCCGGCTCGAGCGCCGCAAGCGCGCCGGAAATCTGCGTGCGGCAGCGGCTGGTCCACACGTCGGAGGCTTCCTTGTGCAGCGCCTTCTCGTAGAACAGGCTGACCGCCTTCTCGGCGGTGTGCACGCCCATCGTGGTGACCTTCAGGGCGCGATGCCGCGCTGGTTCTGCCACCGGCAGCATGCGCTTCTCGGCCGGCACGAGGCTGTCGACGTAGTCGAGGATGGGGGTGCTATCGAGCAGCACGTCGCCGTCGTCGAGCACAAGCGTCGGCACGCGCGTCAGCGGGTTGTACGGCCGGATCTTCTCGGCATCGCCGAAGGTCGACCACGGCTTGTGATCGAACGGAATGCCGTAAAGCGTCAGCGCGATGCCGACACGGCGGACGAACGGCGAGTCGTACTGGCCGATGAGGATCATGGATCGCGCTCTCTATCAAACAAGCGCGCGAATTGGCACAGACCGCGAGGCCGCGATCCAGTCAATTGTGCTGATGGATTCCGGGCGCGTCGCTGATGCGACGCCCCGGAATGACCAGACCTCAGTTTTTGTAATCCGGCTCTTTTTTGTCGAGGATGCGCTTCATCGCCTCGAAGTGCCAGACATGCGGCTTCTTGTTGCCGTATTGCGGCGCGGTCTTGAACTCCGCGATGGCCTCGTCGATCACGTGCTGCGGCAGGATGTTCAGCTCGCGCCCGGTCTGCATCGCGTAGATCTGCTGCTGCGCGGCGCGCTCGGTGTAGTACAGCAGGTCGAAGGCTTCGGAGATCGTCGGCGTGATGGTCGCGACGCCGTGGCTCGCCATCATCAGGATCTTCTTGTTGCCGATCAGGCCGGCGAGCCGCTCGCCCTCCTTGGGATCGAACGCCGGGCCGCCGTAGCTGTCGTCGTAGGCGGTGTGCATCGCGATCGCGATTTCGGTCTGGCCGATCGGCAGGATGCGCTGGTCCTTCAACCGGGTCAGCGCGCTCGCGAACGGCATGTGGGTGTGAAACACCGCGCCGGCGTGCTCGGCGAGACGGTGGATCGGCGCGTGGATGCAGTAGCAGGAGCGCTCGATCTCGCCTTCGCCGGAGAGCCGCGCGCCGTCATAGCTGACTTCCATGAAGCAGCTTGCGGTCACCTCGGACCAATAGAGGCCGAACGGGATCTGATAGTAGCGGTCGTTCGTGCCCGGCACGCGATAGGTCAGGTGATTGAAGATACCCTCGTTGAACCCGTGCATCACGCAGACCCGGTGCGCGGCTGCCAGATCGACGCGCGCCTGCCAGCGCGCAGTTTCGAGGTCCACGCCCTTCTCGATCGTTTCCTGGAGCATCACTTCCCTCCTGTGGCCGGGGATTCGACCACAGGTTCCGCCAGCGCGGCCCCGGCGTCAATCGGGGTAAACGCAATGCAGGGGTGTGACCAATCCGCCCTCAATCCGGCTGGAAGTTCATCGCCACGCCGTTGATGCAGTAGCGCTGGTGGGTCGGCGGCGGGCCGTCCGGGAACACGTGGCCGAGATGACTGCCGCAGCGGCTGCAATGCACCTCGGTGCGCACCATGCCGTAGCT
>DATEKY010000631.1:0-2661 GCA_035277225.1 Xanthobacteraceae bacterium | reverse complement strand
GCTGCTCGCGCTCTCGCCCGTGATGCTGCTCACCGCGCTCGCGATCAAGCTCGACAGCCGCGGGCCGGTTCTGTTCAAGCAGAAGCGCTACGGCTTCAACAACGAGCTGATCGAGGTCTACAAGTTCCGCTCGATGTATGTCGAGCAGAGCGACGCGACCGCGGCGAAGCTCGTCACCAAGGGCGACCCGCGCGTCACCCGCGTCGGCCGCTTCATCCGCAAGACCTCGCTCGACGAACTGCCGCAGCTGTTCAACGTGGTGTTCAGGGGCAACCTCTCGCTGGTCGGCCCGCGCCCGCATGCGGTGCACGCCAAGGCGGTCGACCGGCTCTACGACGAGGCGGTGGACGGCTACTTCGCGCGCCACCGCGTCAAGCCCGGCATCACCGGCTGGGCGCAGATCAACGGCTGGCGCGGCGAGACCGACAGCCAGGAGAAGATCCAGGCGCGCGTCGAGCACGACCTCTATTACATCGAGAACTGGTCGGTGCTGTTCGACCTCTACATCCTGGCGATGACGCCGGTCTCGCTGCTGAAGACCGAAAACGCCTACTAGTCATATGGTAACGGCCGCGCATGTTGCGTCGCCGGCGGTCCAGGCGCCGCGCCTGTTCCGCTCGGTCGAGCGGCTGCGCGGCGCGCTGCTGTGGCTCACCGGCTTTGCCGGCGCCATCGTGTTCATGGAGCCGAGCCCCTACGAGGTCGCCTCGCTGCTGACGATCTTCGTGTTCGTCTGCACCGGCCTCACGCTGCGCCCCGCGATCATGCCGCTGTTCGTGCTGCTGCTGCTCTACAACACCGGCTTCTCGCTCGCGGTATTGCAGATCACCGGCGAGACCAAGCCGTTCACCTGGGTCGCGGTCTCATGGTATCTCTCGCTCACCGCGGTGTTCTTCGCCGCGATGCTGAGCACCAACACCGCCGAGCGGCTCTCGCTGCTGATGCGCGGCACCACGGTGGCGGCGGTGGTCGCCTCGCTGGTCGCGATCGCGGCATATTTCCGCCTGTTCGGCGGCTTCTCCTCGCATTTCCTGCTTTATGACCGCGCGCAGGCGACCTTCAACGATCCGAACGTGCTCGGCGCATTCCTGATCCTTCCCGCGCTGCTTGCGCTGCAGCGCGTGCTCAACAACGGGCTCGGCGATGCCGTCCGCGCGTGCGCCCTGCTGGCGCTCTTCGCGATCGCAATCCTGCTCACCTTCTCGCGCGCCGCCTGGGGCCAGTTCGCCTTCACCGCCATGCTGCTGATGTTCTTCACCTTCGTCACCACGCGCTCGGGGAACGCGCGGCTGCGCATCGTGCTGATCGCGATCGCCGGCGTCGCCGTGATGGTGCTGATGCTCGCGGCGCTGCTCTCGATCGACCGCGTCGCGGACCTGTTCAGGGAGCGCGCGAGCCTCGACCAGTCCTACGACGTCGGGCATCTCGGCCGCTTCGGCCGCTACATTCTGGGCGCGCAACTGGCTTTGGAGCGTCCGTTCGGCATCGGGCCGCTCCAGTTCCACAAGCTCTTCCCCGAAGACCCGCACAACACCTATCTCAACGCGTTCATTTCGGGCGGCTGGCTTGCCGGGCTGATGTACCTGACGCTCACGCTCACCACGCTCGTCCGGGGCCTCGCTTACGTGTTCGTCGAAACGCCGTGGCGCACGACGTACATCGCGGTCTATTGCGCCTATGTCGGCACGGCGGCCGAAAGCGCGATCATCGACAGCGACCACTGGCGCCACTATTTCCTGCTGCTCGGCGTGACCTGGGGGCTGATGATCGTGTCGCAGTCCTGGCGGCGGCGTGCGCCGCGCGAGGCGCCCGGTCCCGCGCCCGCCCTTGCGCCTCTCGGCCGCGCGGCGTAGAGCTTCGCCCGGCGGAGTGTAGCGCAGCCCGGTTAGCGCACCAGTCTGGGGGACTGGGGGTCCCGAGTTCAAATCTCGGCACTCCGACCAATACTTAGAACAGTTTTCGATAGCGGAACATTTGACCCGGGTAACGTACTGGGCACCACACCTAGCGGCTTGCCATCCGACCTGCTTCGGCGCGGAATCCGGTCACTCCCATGACCTCACCCTTCGCACCGACGTTTCAGGACTTCCAGAAGGACATCGAGCGCCACCTCGAGCGCGCCGGGATGACCGAGAAGAACGAACACGGGCAAACGGTCTACCGGGGATACTCCAAGACGCTGTCGCAGATGTTTCGCCTCTATATCGAAAAGGAGGCCTTCGTTCCATTGGTTGCGGAGTATCGCCGTTGGAATTGGGAATGGGACTACGGCGACGATCTCATGGAGCTGACCGACTGTCTCAGGCGATCACGAGACTGGCCGCTGCTCAAGAGCCTCTGGGCCGCTGTGGTCGCCAAGCGCAGGACCAACTACAACAAGACAAAAAAGGCTCGGAAGTTTGCGCCGGAGAATGTCCCCGAGGCGTTGGTGGAAAAGACCCGTGGCCTCCTCCTCGACTCGCTCGCCCGGCTTCACGGCTATGCCTCTGAGTTCGGAAAAGAAGCGGACATCGCGGAATACATAACGATGATCGGACGCGTCGAGAGGAAGCTGAAGGCCTAGCCGGTGGTCACGCTCACATTCTCGAAGCTCGTCCTCTCATCGTTCAACAACCACCGTCCTCCCACAGCATCGCCGTCGCTGCCCCAACCAGTTTGTCG
>DATEKY010000630.1:0-4433 GCA_035277225.1 Xanthobacteraceae bacterium | reverse complement strand
CTCCTTCGAGGAGGTGAAGGCCGTGACCGAGGCCGGCGCGCGCATCGATTTCGGTTATCACTTCATCATCTCGACCGAAGATCAGCTCGCTGCGGTTCCGCGCTACGTCGCCGAGTACGGGGTCCCGTCGTTCAAGATCTTCATGAACAACCGCGGCGGCGAAGGGAAGCGGCTTGGCCTCCCCGACATCGACGATGGATTTCTGTTGCGCCTTTGCGAGCACGCAGCCGCGAGCGGCGCAGTCGTATGTCCGCACCCGGAGAACATCGAAGCATCGTGGGTGCTGCGCGACAGGTTGATGGCGGCCGATCCGGAGGGGCGTGGCGGGCTCCCGGCCTGGAACGCAAGCCGACCGCCTTTCGTCGAAGCAGACGCGGTCCAGCGTGTCGGGATGTTCGCACGCCACACCGGCGCCCGCGTGCATATCGTCCACGTGACGTCGCGCGAAGCGCTCCTCGCTGCCCTCGCGCAACGCCGGCAAGGCACCGACATCTCGATCGAGACCTGCCCGCATTATCTCACGCACGATGTGACGTGGCCGGGCGGCGTCATCGGCAAGATCAACCCTCCTCTCCGGGAAGAGGCCGACCGCGACGCGCTATGGAACGGCGTCCTGTCGGGCGACATCGACCTGGTCGCGACGGATCACGTGCATCGCGACTTGTCGGGCAAGGAAGGCGGCGTCTGGAAGGCTTCACCCGGCTGTCCCGGTCTCGAAACGCTGCTGCCTGTGATGCTCAGCGAGGGCCATCACAAGCGCGCCCTGCCGCTGCACAAAGTCACCTCGCTCCTCTGCGAGAAGCCGGCAGCGGTCATGGGGTTGAGCCGGCGCAAGGGACGCATCGCGCTCGGGCTTGACGCTGATCTGGCCATCGTCGATTTGCGGCGAGAGCAAGCAGTGCGCCGGGACTCGGTTATCTCGAGCGCCGGCTACTCGATCTACGAAGGATGGTCGTTGCGCGGCGCCGTCGCCCACACGATCGTGCGCGGACGTTTCGCGCTCAAGGATGGAAACCTGCAAGACGGCGCGATCGGCACCGGTCAATACCTCAAGAGGCAGCCGATAAATTGAATTCGGCTTGAAGCGCGCCGTATCTGCGCGTGCCCGGCGCGCGGGTCGCGCGCATCGTTGAGGGGCCCCTGTTCCCTCAATCGCCGAGACACATCCTGAAAGAGCATCCTGTCACTTATCAGCTCTGGTCAGGAAAGATGTGGACCCTGACCAATTTCTCGAAGCCCGTAATCGAGTTGGTCTGAGCCTGCGCGGCTTGCTCGCCATCGTGCCGCTTTATCGCATCCAGCAGGGCTGCGTGGGTTCCGATCATGAACTCGCGCAGGTGGCTGTTGCTCATGGTCCGGCGCCGGATCGCCTGCAGCGAATGCACGGTGCGGGTCAGCGCTTCCAATAACAGCGGGTTGCGCGCGCGGCGAAGCCAGAGCTCGCGGAAGGTCGAATGCGCGCGCAGGAATTGCGTCACCGCGCCTTTCGCATGTGCCTCCTTTTCCTGCTCGATCGCGCGCTCCATCGCGACGACGCCGTCGGCGGAGGCGTTTTCCGCCGCCTGACGCGCCGCCACCGGCTCGAGCAGCATGCGCACCTCGAACAGATGCAGCACGTCGCTGAGCGAAAACTCCGGCACCTTGTAGCCGTGCCGCGTCGACACGAGCAGCCCTTCGCTGGCGAGGCGCGACAGCGCCTCGCGCACCGGCGTGCGCGAGACGCGCAGCGCGTCGGTGATCTCCTTTTCGATCACCCGACCGTTCGGCCCCGGCTGGCCGTGCAGCAGCTGCTCGCGCAGCGTCTGATAGACCTGCTCCTTGACGGTGATCGGCCGATCGACTTGCGGCAGCTTGAAGCCGCTGTCCCGTTTTTCTGAAATGCTCATCGCATGCTCATGTGCGGCCCTGCTCGCCGCGGTCGTAGGTCCAGTTTGTCGGTCCGAGCTTTTCGCGCAGCGCGTCGCGCCGGCTTTGCGTCGCCGCGAGGTCGACCTCGGCGCCCGCAACGATCACACCGTACTGCTCGCGCGCCGCCGCAGCGCTGATCTTTCCGTCGACGATGTCCTGCCGGACGGCTTGCGGATCACGCGCGAGCGGGTCGCCGTAGCCGGCACCGCCCGACGCCCAGCAGCAGACGCGATCGCCGGCCGAGAGGCTGAACACGCCCTTCGACGGGATATCTTCGCTTTGCCCCTGCGCGCGCGTGATCTGCGCACGCGCCTTCGGCGCGGCGCGGCCGCCATGCAGGCCCCAAGGCTGGGTGCGATGGCGGTCCTCGCGCAGCGTCATCGTGACCTCGCCGCTCAGGACCTCGATCTCCCGGATCGTCCCGAGCCCGCCGCGATGCCGGCCCGCTCCGGCCGAATCCTCCCACAGCCGATACGCGCGCACACGGATCGGGTAATGCAGCTCGAGCGACTCGGCCGGAATGTTCATCGTGTTGGCGATGTCGGTCTCGAGCGAATCGACACCGTCGTGCGCCGGCTGGCCGCCGGTGCCGCCGGTGCTGAAATCGGAGCAGACGAACGGCTGACCGGTCGCTTCGTCCCGGCCGCCGAAGATCGCCACCCGCACCGACCCGCACGGCGCCGCCGGGATGCGGCCGGGCATCGCCTGCACCAGCGCGCCGAGCAGCGCATCGGAAATCCGCTTCATCGTGATGGTGCGCCCGTTCACCGGCGCCGGCGCGCGCGGATTGACCACCGTCGCCTCCGGCAGGTCGATCTGCAGCGGCCGGAAGCAGCCTCCGTTTGTCGGGCCGTCCGGATCGGTGATCGCCTTGAGCACAAAGTAAATGGCCGACATCACCGCGGCGTTGTCGGCGTTGAGCGGGCCTTTCAGCTGCGGCGATGATCCGGCGAAGCTGATGCGCAGATCCGAGCCGGCGATCGTCACCGTCGCGCGGATGCGCACCAGCGCGTCGCGGTTGATCCCGTCGTCGTCGAGATGGTCCTCGAAACTGTAGGTCCCGGGCCTGATCCGCGAGATCGCCTGTCGCGTGAGGCGCTCCGCGCGATCGAGCAGCTCCGCCATGGTGCGCGTCATCAGGTCCGCGCCGTGCTCGTCGAGCAGCGCGGAGAAGCGGCTCCGGCCGACATGGAGCGATGCGAGCTGCGCCCCGAGATCGCCCAGCGTGATGTGCGGCAGACGCACATTGCGTTCGATGAAGGCGTGCGCGACCGCGTTGGGTTCTCCTGCCTCGTACAGCTTGATCGGCGGGATGCGCAGCCCTTCCTGAAAGATTTCGGTCGAATCCGTCGGCAGGCTGCCCGGCGTCTTGCCGCCAACGTCCTGGTGATGCGCGATGCAGGCCGCATACGCGATCACGGCGCCGCTGTGCAGGATCGGCGCGATCAGGCAAATGTCCGGCAGGTGCGTTCCGCCGTCATAGGGATCGTTCAGCGCCAGAACATCGCCGGCGGCGAGCTTGCCGCCATGCAGCGCCACCATCCGCTTCACCGCCGTCGGCAGAACGCCGAGCTGCGCCGGCAGAGCCGTTGCCTGGGCCACCACCTCGCCGCGCGCGTCGAACAGCGCGGCGGAGCAATCGTGACCCTCCTTGATGATGTTGGAATAGGCGCTGCGCACCAGCGCGTCCTGCATCTCCTGCGCGATCGCATCGAGACGGTTGCGCAGCACTTCGAGCGTGATGGGGTCGAACGCGTCAGTGCGCATGCGATACCTCGATCAACAGGCTGCGATCGGCACGGACGCTGACGCGCTGGCGCGGGTGGATCACCAATGTCGTGTCGGGCTGTTCGATGATCGCGGGCCCGACGAGAACGCCGCCGCTGCCGAGCGCCGCGCGCTGATGGACCGGAGTGTCGACGAAGCCGCCGCACTCCTCGAAATAGGCCCGCCGGGTCGCGGCGGGCTGCGACGCGCCCGCGCGACTGTGTGGCGACGCCTCGCCTGTGCGCGCCGCGGCCGGACAGGCATGAATGGTGCGGAGATTGACGAACTCGACCGGCGCCGCCCGGTTGGCGTGACCGTAGAAGTCCTCGTGACGGCGATGAAACGCCGCGATCGCGCCGGCAATCGGATCGCCGTCGTGCGGCAGGTCGATGGTCAGCTCGTAGGACTGGCCCTTGTAGCGCATGTCGGCCTGGCGGCGGATCGTGACCTGCCCGGGCGCGATCCCGTCGGCGCACATCTTGCGCTGGCCGAGCGCGATCAGGCGCTCGAACGCCGCGCCGAAGGCCTGCACGTCGACGAGGTCCGACCGCGCCGCGAACGTCTCCATCTGGTCGTGCTCGACATCGGCGACTAGCAGCCCGAACGCCGAGAGAACCCCCGGCGTATCGGGGACGACCACGCTGGCCATGCCGAGATCGCGCGCGATCGCGCAAGCATGCACCGGGCCGGCGCCGCCGAGCGGCAGCAACGAGAACTGCCGCGGATCGTAGCCGCGCTGCACAGTGACGCGCCGCACC
>DATEKY010000629.1:0-11312 GCA_035277225.1 Xanthobacteraceae bacterium | reverse complement strand
GGGGCCTTTGTCGCCGCCCTTGAAGCGCGTGAGCTTCAGCTCGACGCCATCCTGCGTCCGGATCGGAATGCGCTCGCCTTCGCCACAGCGCAACGCGCGGCGCTGACGTTCGCTAGCAGCCATCAGCCGCTCCCGCGGCGCAAACATGCGGCCGTAGATCGAGCGCATCTTGTTCTGGAAGAACAAGCCGAAGCGGGACACCGCCCGCAGACCGCTGGCAGTGGAAGGCGCGTTCACCGCCCGCATGGTGGAAAGCTGGCGCGCGAAATCCGATACCGAAATGCGCGCAATGCCGCGCGCGACCACCGCCCCGTCGAGGTCCTCGATGTCGACCGCGAGCGTGGTCGAGTCGCGCCACATGTCGAAGCCGCCGTCATCGCGCAGCGTCTTTGTTCCTTTGAGCCGAAAGCTCTTGCCGTCACCGCGCAGCAGCATCCGATACACCATCAGCGCGCATTGCGCTGCGCCGGGATCGGTCTTGAACAACTCGAATACGCCGTCCTCCACCGTCAACAGGCCGGCTCCGAGCACCGGTGCGTCGACAGTCCCGGTGATCCGGCCGGCATGGTTCGGGTCGGCGATCATCGCGTCGAGGTCGTCGAAGGTGACCGTGACGGTGAACGTCAGCGTGTGCCTCTGAAGACGCCCCTCGCTCTCGGCGGCCGCATGCGCGTGGCCGTCGCCGAGCGCAATGTGGCCGCGCATGGTTTCGGTGAATCGGACGCCGACGGACGTCGTCTGTTTCATGCCATCCTCACGACATCCGGGCGATATTGCGTTCCGCAATCGCCGCTATGGTGCGCGACGGATTTTGCCCGAGCGCGTGGGGGATGATGGAGCCATCGAGCACGTGGAGGCGCGGGTAGCCGAACACTTCGCCTCCATGATCGACCACTCCGGTGTCGCGGCTCTCGCCCATGTTGCAGCCGCCGAGGGGGTGCGGGGTGATCAGGTATCGGAACAGGCGCCATGTCGACGGGATAATGCCTGCCGCGGCCGTGGCTTTGGAATAGCGGCGGTGGCGCGCAATCGTCGCATTGACGACGCCGGCCGATGATCTCGCGTCCCAGTGCAGTTTCAACCGCCCGCCGTCGGGCCTGCGCCCGTTGCGCTTGATCGAAATGACGCCGTTCGATTCGTCCACGCCCTGACCGAGCCAGGGCATGATCCGGTTCGGCCGGGTCAGCGCCGGAACCGTGCCGATGACTTTCTCGGCGACCCGGAGCGCGTGCCGCGCGAACGCATTGCGCGACGCCAGTGCGCGCAACGCCGTCAGGCCGGCTTCGGGAAAGCCGCCGTCTTCGATGAAGTAGCGGTGTCCGTCGTCGGCCCCGTCGAGGTAATCGACCGCCGCGGAGATGATCGGCCCACGGATCGGCGTCGGCGAGCGGCCCGAATAGAGCGATGGCGTCACGATGCAGCCGTTGGCGGACCAGCCGTGGCCGAGGCGGCGGCTCAGGTCCGGCAAGGTCGCATGCACGTCGCGGCAGCGCAGCAATAGCTCGGTCGAATTGAGCGAGCCCGCCGCCACGATCACACGCTCCGCCACCAGGCTTTCCGGCACCGTCGCGTCTTTTGCGATGCGGTTGAAATGGACGCGATATCGGCCGTTCTCGGGCGCGATGCCGGTGACCATGTGCAGCGGACGAATGTCGGCGCCTTTTGCCTCCGCGGCGGCAAGGTAGTTGAGGTCGAGGGTGTTGCGGGCGCCGACCGGGCAACCGACGATGCAGTTGCCGCAGTGGACGCAGGTCCCCTGCGGCTTGCCGTGAGCATTCACGAACCGCTTGCTCCGCCTGACATCGAAGGCATCCGGCAGATCGTAGGACCAGTCCGGATCGAAATTGACCGCAAGCGGCAGCTTGATCATGCGTCCGCCATCGCCGACCGCCTGCGCGGCTTCCCGCAACAGCCGGTGGCGGGGCGTGAGCTGCTTTTCGGGCAGCTCCGAGATCCCCAGCATGTTGCCGACGCGCTCGTAGTGCGGCAGCAACTCGTCGTAGGAGATGGCGCTCGGCCAGCCGGCGTCCATGCAGTGCGGGTTTGCCGGGATGGATACATTGGCATAGACCAGCGAGCCGCCGCCGACGCCTGCGCCCTGCACGACGGCCATGCGGCGGAAGATGCGGACGTCCATCCAACCGTTATGCTGCTGCGGCGAATTGGGATCGTAGATCCAGGCATCGCCGCTCTGGCGCGGAAACTCGGCCGGGCGCCAGCGCCGGCCGCGCTCGAGCACCACGACCTTCAGGCCGCGCTCGGCGAGACGGCATGCCGAAACCGCGCCGCCGAACCCACTTCCGATGACGATGGCGTCGCATGAGTCCGGCATGAGTGCCCTTCACGTCGGCGAAGCTACAGCCACGAAACTTGCTTCTCGGTCCGCGACACGAAACAGGCCGGCTCCCGTCCGTCGCGCTATCTCAAGCCCGGCATCGCGCGCCCGCGGACTACTCTGCGGGCGCCGACGCTTTCGACATCGGCCGACGGCCAAGAATCGCCAGCCACTGCTGTTCTGCGAAGGCCTGCGCTCTCTGCACCGGGGCGCGCTCGGACAAATAGAGCACGATGCCTCGACCGACGCAGACGATGAACAGCGCAGGGAAGATCATGTAGACCACGTGGACTCCCACCAGCAGCCCGTAGACCGCACCGATCGAGAATCCGAACACGATCTGACCGCGCACGCTCGATGGAGAGGTTTGCGGATCGGTGATCATGTAGAAGGTGAAGAGCAGGAAGGGGACGCTGGTCATCGGCGCGAGGCTCGCCGGCAGCCAGGTCGGATACAGGTAATGCCGGATGACGGCCTGAAGCACGAAAGCCCCAAGCCAGGCCAGAATGAGCGGCATCCTCCTGGTGAACAGGGAATTGAGCAGCGTGCCGGTGCACAGGATCAAGGCAGGCAAGGCCCAATCCCAATAGCCGTAGAGCTCGGACGTGAAGTGGTAGGGCAGCGCGCCGACCGATGGAAACAGGAACAGGGTCGCGCCGATCCCCGTGTTGGACGGGTTGAGGAAGTGCCGCCGCCGCCCGCCGACCGTCACGGTGAAGATGGCCTTGGAGGTCATCGCGACCACTACGCCGAAGATCAGCGGCAGCATCCTGTCGCCGGGATAGAGCAGCATCGACGTCGCAAGGCAGGTGATGTGCGCCGGCAGGAGGAAGATCACCAGCTTCTTGAAACCGCCGCCGATGAATACCGGCTTCCGGTTCTCGCTCCACGCGGCCACACTCTCCAGCACGATCTCGATGAGATAGCCGAGCGTGATGCAGACAAGCATCTGCATGACCGAGATTTCGAATCCGAGGATCGTGTGTCCAAGCAGATTCAAAATCGTGATCGCTATGGAAAAGCGTACCAGGGCTCCAAGTCGCGCTTGTTCAGGGGTCATGCGGATTCACGCTCTTATTGCCGAAGCACCAATCGGCTGTCCGAGCCCAGAGTGAGCGTGTGCCAGCCCGGATTCAGCTGATGAGTTTCCTGCCGCAGGTTTCCGTAATTGTCCCTCCATTTGATATCGACCTTGACGGCTGCGCTCTGCGCGCCGAGGCCGAAATGCAGATCGGGACTGCGTTTTCCTGCGTGACCATTGCCGCCGTCAACCTGGCGTGTCTGCGAGCGCCCGTCGGCGGTTGTGACGACGACGGTCGCACCGACCGCAGGCCGTCCGGCCGGGTTTCTGGTTGGATGGCCCGGCTGAACGATTGTGCCCGTCGTCGCGGATCTGTCGGTCGGCAAACGCAGGTGGAGGCCGAGGAAGTTGCCGCATTTGTCGCATTCGTTGTGATAGTAGGTCGACGGCCCCCACATGTTGGCGACGACCATGTCGAGCTTGCCGTCGCCGTCGACGTCGGCGATCGCAATCCCTCTGCTCGGATTGTCCTCGCCGAAGCCGATCGACGCGGCGATGTCGACGTAACGGCTGCCCAAGCGGACGAAGAACGGGTTTCGTTCGTGCCCGGCGACATCATCGCCGGGCATCAGCCGCGGCCAGAACCGGGGCAGGGGCTGAAGCGCGTCGTTGATGATCCCGAGCTCGTGCAATTCGGACCAGCGGCTGACCTCGCCCTTCATGAACCCGACGCCCTGTACGGCTTCCAGCACCCCGTCATTGTTGAAGTCATCAAGCTTGCCGTCCCAGGCCCAGCCGCTCCGCGCGAGGCCGAGCGCTTCGGACCCTTCGACATACGGCGCCGTTCCGGCGGCAAGCTTTGCCGCCACCGGACCGTTGCTGAGGAACACAAGCTGGCTTTCCCCGAACGCCAGGGGCGTGGTGATGTTGCTCACGTAGATATCGGGAACGCCGTCGCCGTTGAGATCGGCGAAATCAACGCCCATGCCCTTGAACGAGTCCCGTCCGAGCACCTTGGAGAGCGGCGTGCCGAGCGACCTTACGCCTTGCACGAGCTCGAAGCGCATGCGGTTTGGGGTGGATCGGTTCCACAGCAGCCGGTCTGGCCCGAAGTCGTTCGCGATATAAAGCTCCGGGAGCAGATCGCCGTCGATGTCATTGGCGGCGACCGCAAGGCCCCAGCCTTTCGGCAGATCGGGCAGCGCATCGAGGACTTCCGTGCACCCCACGGTGCGCCGGCCTTCGCTGTCTTTGGGCAGACATCGATAGATGCGAACGCCACCGCCGTTGAACGCGCGCGTAAACGAGGCCGGCATGTAGATCGGCGTCTTCGCCTGCGGATCGAGAAGCGCCGATCCATCGGCCAGATAATTGACGACGACCAGGTCGAGATGGCCGTCGCCATCGAGGTCGGCGGTGGTCGCAGCACCTGTTGCCCAGATCTGGCCGCCGGGAATGATGTCGACCGGCTGGAAATTCCTCGGACCGAGCTGGGTGTCGCCGGCTTCAGCCGAGCGCGACAACATCAGGATCGGCGTGCGCCCCGTGAAGTAGACGAGGACATCGATCCGGCCGTCCTCGTCGAAGTCTCCCGGCAGGCAGCCCGCCGGCGCCATCGTGCCGCGGTCGAACAGCTTGGCCGTCCCGGAATTGAAATCGAGTGCGAATGGCTTGTAGCGCTCACGCGTCCCGGGGACCGGCGCCACGATCACCTGGTCGGTGCGCGTGTCGACGTAGCAGACGTCATTCGGCAAGCCGTCTCCGTCCAGGTCGTTCAGCGCGACGGCGGCGCCAAACTGGGACCAGTACCAGGCGAGGTGAGCCAATTCCGGATGGGTGACGCGAAGCTGCCGGCTCTCGCCGCCTGCGGCTTCAGGCAGTGCGTGACGGGAGAATTTGAATTGTCCGGCGATGCTGCCCACGCCCGCGACGACCGGATGCTCTGCAGCATACATCGCGGCGAGCGCCGCGAGGGCCATCGCCACAGCCACGATCTTCCGCGCCGATCTCTTCAAAGACGCCACGATCACTCGCACTGCACCTCGCTCCTGCGCCTTCCGGCCGGCAACTTCGGAGACGCAGCCCCACTTCATGCGAAAGATTTCGTAGAACATTCCCTTAGGGCAAATTCTGGTCTCTAATCCGCAGATGTCAAGGATGAAGGGCGCAAGGCCGCGACGGGAAACAACTAAAAATAGACACACTCGTGTGTGCGCCCGCGCGACTCGCGAATTCGGCTCGAGCCGCGGAAAACGTTGCTATAGTTGGACTGCGGTTCGAAGGGAGATGCCACACAAAGGGCCGGGGGGCTCGAACATTACAACCGCTATCGCCGCTCCGGGCAGCCTGACCTCAAGCACGCGTATCGTATGAGCAAGAGATGGATCCCGAGCGCTCGCTAGCGATAGAGACTGCGTTGGAGACCGGTATCAGGCGCTGGCCGCGGTACTTCGACGAGCTTGCAGCGGAAATGCCGCCAGCGACACAAGGGCGCGGTGTGTTGCGGCCGATGCAGCGCCGCAAGCGCGTTCACGATTTCTCCAGCGCGCATGTCGCGCTTCCAATGGCGCGCAGGCTCGTATTCCGGCCGGGCGTTATCCTGCCTGTTATCCGGATCTTCGTCTGGCTCTGGGTCTGCATCAAGTTTTTCGCCGGCAACGGCTACGAGCGATTGCGCGGCCGCTCGTCGGTTCAACGGCGCGCGCAGAGACTCCGCGAAATATTCGAGGAAGCCGGCGCGAGCTTCTCCAAGCTCGGACAGCAGATGTCCATGCGCGCGGACATCCTCCCGTATGCCTACTGCCTCGAACTGGGCAAGATGCTCGATCGCGCCAAGCCGATTTCCACCGACCAGGCGATCGAGATCATCGAGCGCAGTCTCGGGCGGCCGCTGAGCGACGCGTTTGCAACCTTCGACCCGGTGCCGATCGGCGCCGCGTCGCTGGCGACCGTCTATCAGGCTGAGCTGAAATCCGGCGAACGCGTGGCGGTGAAGGTGCGGCGGCCCGGAATCGGCCCGATCCTGTCTGCCGACCTTCGCGCGCTTGAATGGCTGATGATCGCGGCTGAGACCTTGACCTTGATACGGCCGGGGCTGACGCGGAGCTTTCGGCGAGATCTGCGCAGAATATTGATGGGTGAGCTGAATTTTCGCGACGAAGCCCGCTACACCGAGATGTTCCGGCGGCGTGCGGAAAAGCGCCGCGCCGACGTCACCGCGCCGCGGGTCTTTTTCAAGTACTGCACCGACGAAGTGATGGTGAGCGAGCTCGTCTCGGGCGTCTGGATGTGGGAACTGATGGCCGCCGTCGACAACAACGACCTGGAGTTTCTTGGCTCCCTGGCGGGACGGGGTATCGAGCCGAGAGCCATCGCCAGCAGGCTCGTCCGCAATGTGCATCGTGAATTGCTGGAAGAGCTTTTCTTTCACGCGGATCCTCACCCGGCCAATCTCGTCGTCCTTCCCGACAACAAGATCTGTTTCCTCGACTTCGGGGCGATCGGGCGCTTCTCCACCGACACGCGCAACACGTGGCGCGAGCTTCATCATCACATGCAAAGCCACGACATCGGGCGCATGGTGAGCGCCTCGATGCGCCTGGTCGAGCCGCTTCCCCCGATTGATGTGGTCAGCTTCATGCAGGCGGTCGAGGAGAACTATACCGATTGGGTCTACGCGAACGCGAGCACCGATGCCGAATGGTGGGAGCGAAGCACTGCGCAGACGTGGCTTCGATACATCAACATCGCGCGCGAATATGGTGTCCCCGTCAGCCTCGAGATCACCCAGTTTTTCCGGGCGACGCTGCTCTACGACACGATCGCAACACGGTTAAACAAGGATATCGATTTCAATGCAGAATATAAGGAATACGCCCGCGAGGCGGGCAAGAAGGCACGCCAGCGGGTGCAGAAGGCGGTGAACAAGAGGCTCAGCGGCCCGACTGATAATGACTACATTACGATCGAACAGGTCAGCGACACGATCACCCAATCCTTCTTCCTGTGGCAACGGCTGGTTGAAGATCCGGCGATCCACTTCAAGAACATCGTCGGGAAGATCGCCTACGCGGTGTCCATGTTGATGCGGATCGGCTACCTGGTCGTCGTCGTGGCGGGCTTCGCGCTGATCACCGATTTCCTGGCGGCTCGTTGGTTCGGCCGCCAGATTGTCTGGACCGATGTGGCCGATCGTCTGATATCGGTATGGTGGGTACAACTCGCGCTGCTGGTCGCCGCCGTGGTGGTGATTCGGCGGATCCTGATTCGGATGGGCGAACCCGACCGAAGGCCTGATTCGGTGCAGCGATAAGCGGGGCGGAAAGACATGGACGTTGACGGCCCCACCAAGTCTTCCCTGCCGGTCTTGTCTCCGCTTCCCAATGTTGGCCTGATCGTCGATGTCGGCCGGCAGCGCCGCAAGCACATCAAGCGGTTGAAGCGGGGAATGGGCCGCATCGCAAAGCACGTTGAGGCTGCGGCCGATGAGGCAAGGGGGGAGCTGCGAATCGGCCCTGATACGGAAATCATTCCGGTCGTTCTGCTCTACGACTTTGCCGACCGGGACGATGCCATTGCGGCGTCCGAGAGCTAGAGCCCGAGGGTTGAACGTGCGCCCAAACGTTGCTCCGCCGATTGTCCTCGAGCTAGGCAGGATTTCGCGCGGTGAAGTCAGCAAGCTGCGCGAGGGGCAGGGGCAGGTCGCAGAGGACGTTGAGGAGGCGATGCGGTTGGTCCGGCAGAAGGCCGGGCCGGATCGCGCCAACCGGGTGTTCGTGCCGATTGTGGTGCTTTACACGAAGGCCCGTCAAAAATAGACTGACGCATCCGGCCTCGACGGCTTCGTCCGAAGCAGCCACTCGGGGCTTCCGGAAATGAACGATATGCTCCATCGTCCGACGTAATCTTTTTCCGATTGCTCGCCCCGTAAAGGAGGGGACCATGGACAAGCTAGTGAAAAGCGTCACGGTGATCAGACGCGTCGGCGACGAAACCGAGGCCGTGCGCATTTATCAGGATCCGGACTCGAAGAAGAAGCGGCGCAAGGTGTCCGGCTGGGCGACGCCGATCGAGCGCGCCGCGCGCAAGCTTTTGAAAGCGAACACAGCGTTCAGCGAGGGGATGCTGCGTCGTACGAACAAAGCCAACCGGCGCCGTCGCGATGGCTGGATTTTCGATGCTCCGGTGATCGTGCTCAAATCGGGGCGCGACACCTACAACCAGGCGCGCAAGGCTGTCCCATTCGGGATCATGCCTAAAGCATAACGATCGTTGAACCTCTCGGAGGTATTCATCATGGCGGCTCAAGAGCCCACCGGCGCAGCCCCGCGTGGAAGTGACAAGGCAGGCGCATCGCAACTCCTCGTCGTTGATCTGGGAAAGCGACAATCCGCAAAACGGTTGAAGCAGCTTCGCAAGGGCCGCGGGAAGCTGGTCGGACGCATCGACCAGATCGTTGCTGACCTCGTGGAGGCGGGGACCGTGAAGGCGGGCGCCCAACCCATCGTGATCGTGGTACGCGAGCGGATGGATTTACCAACGTTCTGGTAGCGTCTGTCCGTCTCATTCTGCGCGACCGGTCCTGCGCCGCGGTGCGGGCCAGCATCTCCCAATTCGTGAGCCGCGATATTCGGCTGCGCCCTGCGGCCGTCCGTCCCACGCGCGACATCCCCCAGAGTCAGAATTGGACGATGCGATTGGTCCTGTTGTAGTCTGCGCGGACAGGGCAGGGGCAACGCATGCGTCTCACCTCTTGTGCCTTCGCCACCTTGGGTTTGATCGGCCTTGGCGGGTGCAGCGAGCAAGCACCCGCGCCTGCACCGGATCGGCCGGTCCGCACCACCACCATTCGGCCGCGCATTGTCGCCGAGCCGGTCGTTTTGACCGGCCACATTCTGGCGCGCGAGGAGATCAAGGTCGCATTCCGGGTCGACGGGAAGCTGACCGAACGGTTCGTCACCGCCGGCGATCAGGTTCGCCCCAATCAGATGCTGGCGCGCCTCGATCCGCTCAACGAGCAAAACGCGTTGCGCGGGAGTGAAGCCGAACTGACTGCCGCGCAGGCGTCGCTGACGCAGGCCAAGAACAACGAAAGCCGGCTGCGGCGCAACAGCGCGCCCAGCGAACAGCTCGATCAGGCGGTTCAGCAGCAGAAGTCCGCCGAGGCGCAGGTCGAAGCCGCGGAAGCCAAGCTGAGAATGGCGCAGGATCGTCTGCGCTACACCGAGCTTCGCGCCGAGGTTGCTGGTGTCGTGACAACGAAAGGCGCCGAGCCCGGCGAAGTCGTCCGCGCCGGCCAGCCGATCGTCGTGCTCGCGCGCAACAACGCAAAGGACGCGCTATTTCACGTTCCTCCCCAGGTGATGCTCATTCGGGGGATTGCGCGTGATGCCCCTGTCGAGGTCGCGCTCAGCGAAAATCAGAACATTGCCGCCAAGGGACGCATCTCGGAGATCGCGCCGCAAGCGGATCCGGCGACGCGAACAATTCCCGTGAGGATCGCGCTGACCGATCCGCCACCCGAAATGCTGTTCGGTGCGACCGTCACCGGACGGGTCATGCGCCCGTCCGCGGCGGTCATCGAAGTGCCGGGTTCGGCCCTCACCGAGCTCGATGGCCTGCCCGCCGTCTGGGTCGTGGACCCCCGCGAGAAGACCGTCACGCTGCGGACCGTTCGGGTCGCACGCTACGAGCCCGCATCGGTGATCATCGCCCAGGGACTGGGCGAGGGAGAGATCGTCGTCACCGCCGGCGTGCAGGCGCTGCGGCCCGGGCAGAAAATCAGACTGCTCAACGATCCGGCATGAGCATCCTGACCTTCAATCTTTCCGAGTGGGCGATCACCAACCGCTCACTCTGCACGTACCTGATGATCGTCACCATCGTCGCCGGCGCGTGGTCCTATGTCAGGCTCGGCCGCAACGAAGACCCTCCCTTCACCGTCAAGATGATGATCATCGAGGCGTACTGGCCGGGCGCCACGATCGAGGAGACGATTCAGCAGGTCACCGAACGCATCGAGAAAAAGATGCAGGAGGTGCCGAATCTCGATTACGTCCGCAGCTACACGTCGGCCGGCCGCTCCACGACGTTCGTGAGCCTCAAGGACTCGACGCCTGCAAAGTCGGTCCCCGACCTCTGGTATCAGGTCCGCAAGAAGATCGACGACATCCGGCACACGTTTCCGAAGGGCATCATTGGCCCGGGCTTCAATGATGAGTTCGGCGACACGTTCGGCGTGATCTATGCCTTCACCGCTGACGGCTTCACGCATCGGGAGCTGCGCGACTACGTCGAACGCGTGCGATCGCATCTGCTGCAGGTGCCGGATGTCGCCAAGATCGAGATCTTCGGCGCGCAGGACGAACGCATCTTCATCGACTTCTCGACGCAGCGGCTGTCCGACCTTCATGTCGATCGCTCGTCGCTCATTCGCGCATTGCAGGCACAGAACGCGATAACGCCGGCGGGAACGATCCGGACCGAGGAAGAGAACGTCATCGTGCGCGTTTCGGGCCGCTTCACCTCCGAGGAGGACATCCGGCGCGTCAACTTCGTCATCAACAACAGACTGTTCCGGCTGACCGACCTTGGCGAGGTGAAACGCAGCTACGCCGATCCGCCGCAGCCGATGTTCCGCTTCCGGGGGCAGCCTGCCATCGGCATGGGTATATCGATGCGCGATGGCGGGGACGTGCTCGCGCTCGGTCGCAACATCGAACGCGCGATGGCCGAAATCACCACCGATCTGCCGCTCGGGATCGAGCCGCATCTGGTCGCGAACCAGCCGGAGATCGTTTCGCACTCCGTCAACGAGTTCATGAAATCGCTTTGGGAGGCGATTGCCATCGTGATGGCGGTCAGCCTGCTCAGTCTCGGCCTGCGCGCAGGCACCGTCGTCGCGCTGTCGATCCCGCTGGTTCTTGCCGTCGTCTTCGTGGTGATGGACCTCACCAA
>DATEKY010000628.1:0-2267 GCA_035277225.1 Xanthobacteraceae bacterium | reverse complement strand
GTTTTCAGCGAATGCGTCTCGGTGCCCCAGCCCGGCACCATGGTGACCACGCCGCGCAGCACGTAGCCGACGCCGATCGTGATCATCACCACCGTGAAGGTCGGATAGCCGAGCACCGGACGGATCACGATGCGCTCGATCAGCATGCCGACCAGCGCCATCACGACGATCGCGAACAGGATCGTCGCCCAGTACGGCCAGCCGAGGATGACGCTCGCGGTCAGCGCGAAGAAGGCGCCGAGCATCATCAGGTCGCCCTGCGCGAAGTTGACCGTCTCGGTCGCCTTGTAGATCAGCACAAAGCCGAGCGCGACCAGCGCGTAGACGCAGCCCTGCGCGATGCCCGCAAGAGTGAGCTGCAGGAATTGATGAAACACGCCCCCTCCCCGTGTGTGCGCGAGTCATGCCCCGCGAAAGCGGGGCATCCAGTAAACACATGCCATTCCGCAAATCGCAAGCGACTGCGATTACTGGATCATCCGCTTTCGCGGATGATGACGACGGCGCCCGGATCGTACCAAGCATTTGCTTTTTTGAAAGTGCGCGCCTACCGTTTCGGCCATGAAAACGGTCCGCATCGGCGCCGGGCTCGGCTTTTACGGCGACAGCTGGCGGCCGGTGCGTGCGTCGATCGAGAGCGGCAACGTCGGCTACATCGCGTCCGATCACCTCGCCGAACTGACCTTGGCAATCCTGCAGAAGGACCGCCAGAAGGACCCATCGGCCGGGTATGCGCGCGACTGCGTGCCGATGCTGACCGAGCTGTGGCCGTTGGCCGCACCGCGCGGCGTGAAGTTCGTGATGAATGCCGGCGGGCTCAATCCCCATGGCGCGCGCGAGGCCGTGGCGCGCGCATTCAAGGAGAAAGGCTTTGCGGCGAAGATCGCGGTCGTCACCGGCGACTCGATTTCCGATCGCATCGATGAACTGCAGGCGAGCGGCGAAGCCCTCGCCAACATGGACACTGGCGCCGCGATCGGCGCGGTGCGCGACAAGCTCCTCTTCGCCAATGCGTATCTTGGCGCGGCGCCGATTGCGGACGCGCTCGCCAAGGGCGCCGACATCGTGATCACCGGACGCGTCGCCGATGCGGCGCTCTCGCTCGGCCCGCTGATGCATGAACTGAACTGGCGCTGGGACGACTGGGACCGCCTGGCGCAGGGGCTCACCGTCGGTCACCTGCTCGAGTGCTCGGGTCAGGCGAGCGGCGGCAATTTCGGCTCGGCCGGCGACTGGGCCAAGGTGCAGAACTTCCTGCATCTCGGTTATCCGATCGCCGAGGTGAGCGAAGACGGCAGCGCGCTGCTCACCAAGGCGCCCGGCACCGGCGGCAAGGTCTCGTTCGACACCTTGCGCCAGCAATTGCTCTACGAGGTGCACGACCCGCACGCCTACTACTCGCCCGACGTCGTACTCGACATGGGCACGCTCGACTTCGACGACAAAGGCAACGACGCGGTGCGCATCACCGGCGCCAGTGGCGCCAAGCGCCCGGACACGCTGAAGGTCGTCGCCGGCTATCACGACGGCTGGATGGGACTCGGGCAGATCGGCTTCTCGTGGCCCGACGCGTACCTGAAGTGCGAGACCAGCGCGAACATCATCAAGGGGTTGGTCGCGGAGCGCGGCTGGAAGGCCGACGACATCCATGTCGAGTACATGGGCTACAACGCGCTGCTCGGGGCCAACGCGGATCCGGCGCAGCGCGACAATCTCAACGAATGCTTCTTGCGCATGACGGTGCGCACCAACGACCGCCGCATCGCGGAAGGCTTCAGCCGTCTGTTTCCCTGGCTCGGCCTCTCCGGTCCGCCCTATGCGGGCGGCCTGCGCGGCTCGGAGCGCGCGCGTGAACTGCTCGGACTGTGGCCCACGCTGGTGCGGCGCGACCTGATCGAGCCGCGCGTCACCGTCGACGTCGAGGCGGTGGCATGAAAGTGGGTCTGTGGAAGATCGCGCATGCGCGCTCCGGCGATAAAGCCGACCGCTCCGACATCGGGCTGTTCGCCTACGATGCACCCACCTATGAAGTGCTCAAGCGCGAGGTGACGCGCGAGCGCGTGGCGCAGCATTTCGCCGCGACGTGCAAAGGCCCGGTCGAGATCTATCCGCTCGACAATCTGCTGGCTCTCAAGATCGTGCTCAACGCCGCGCTGCAGGGCGGCGCGGCGCGCTCGCTGCGCATGGACAATCTCGGCAAGAGCGTCGCGGCGGCGCTGCTGCGCATGGAGATCGAGGCGCCGGCCGATCTGCCGCGGCTCGCGCGC
>DATEKY010000627.1:0-4521 GCA_035277225.1 Xanthobacteraceae bacterium | reverse complement strand
CATGCCGTGGGCGTTCTGGAACCTGTTCGACGGCATGGGGCTCACGATCGACGACTGGTCGCGCAGCTTCGACCCCGCGATCGTCGCGGCGCTCGGCCTGCGCTCCTAAGTCTCTTTGGCCTTCGGGAACATCGCGAGCAGAAGCACGACGAACTGCGCGAGCCCGACGGTCTTGTTCGCGATGCTCTCGTAGGAGCTGATGATTACCAGGAAGAAGATCATCGCCATGCCGTAGCCGGGCCGCAGCCGCCGCGCGATCTCGACCAGGAACAGCGTGAAGCCCGCGATCAGGAACGTCGTGAACACGACGCCCTGATAGAGCAGCAGGCGAATCACCGGGTTCTCGATGCCCTGCTCCAGCCCGCGCGAGGTGCGCAGCGAATCGATGACGTCGCTGCTTGCGCCAATGAAGATCTCGTGCGCCGAAAGATGGTCGAAGATCGCGAACATTTCGACACGCGCCCTGGCGCTGCCGCCGTCGTCGTCGAAGCGATCAGTGATGACGTCGAAAAACCCGCCGGCCGCGATCAAACCGACGCCGAGCGTGAGCAGGGGCGCCAGAACCGCGATCGCGGCGAATACCGGGAGCGACACCCGCGCGCCGCGCAGCACCTGCAGCACGCGCGGGGCCATCCACAGCGCCGCCATCGCGACCGTCAGCAGCAGCGCGGTGCGGCCGCCGAACGGCACCAGCGCGGCAAGCTGCAGCAGGATCGCGGCGGGGCGCAGCGATTTCGGCATGCTGGCGCCGCCGCCGTTCAGCAGCACCATGATGTAGAGGCCGGTGATCTGCGCGTTCTCCAGCGGATGCCCGAGCAGGGCGTTCGAGCGGTAGTCCCACTCGAGCGGCACGCCGTCGAAGCGAAACGGAAAGACCCGGATGTTCAGCGCGTACTCGGCGAGCCCGAGCAGGGCGTTGGCGGCGAGCAGAACGTGGATCAGCTTCTCGGCGCGCGTGAAGTCGCGCGTCTCCATCTCGGCCGCGATCAGCGCCACGATGATCGCCAGCAGATAGGTGTCGAAGATCGTCGCGATGCCCTTGCGGCCGTCGAGCACGATGACGCCGCCGACCAGCAGCGTAGCCAGCAGGAAGGCGAGCGTGCCGGGATGTTTGGTCACCAGCGTGACGAAGAACGAGGCGGGATTGCGCCGCGCGAGCATCAGAAGCCCAAACGTCGCGAAGGCCAGATAAGTGGCGGGATGGATCTTCGACGCGATCGCGCCGGTCACGCCGTTGTAGTTGATGCCCAGGTTCCAGAGGACGCCGGAGGAGACCGCGAACAGCAGCACCACGAGGACGAGAAACAGCGCGGCGACCAGCGCGCGGGCAAGCGGGCGCGTGGGCCGCGCCGCAACACGCTCGAACGCGAAGGCTTGCACGCTCATCGTCACGCGTCCGCGGGCGCGCCCGCCAGCACCGTGCCGCGCAGCTTGCCGACGTTCTGGCGCAGCGCCTCGATCCCCGCCGCGATGTCGTCGCGCTTCGGCCCGCCCGCGCGCACGACGAACACGATGTCGTCGGCAAGCTCGGCGAACGGCCGCATCGCGTCGTCGGCGAGCATCGGGCTGCCGTCGATGACGACGAGATCGACGTCCGGACCGATCAGCTTTCCGGCGATCTCCTGCGGGTTGGCGTTGCGGCTTTCCGCGCGCGTCGCATTGCCGAGCGGCAGGAAGCTCAGACCCGTGTCGGTGTCGTTGAGCAGCACCGACGCCAGCGTCGCGCGTCCCTCGATCAGGTCGAACAGGCCGGCATTGTCGGCGGCATCGAGCGTCTTCGACAGCGTTGCGCGCGCCGCATCGGCATCGACCAGCAGAACGCGCCAGCCGTCGGCCGCCGCGATCAGCGCGAGATTGAGTGCGACGGTGGTGCGGCCCTCGCCGCTCGTCGCCGAGGTCACGAGGACGGAGCGCCGGCGCGGCCGCCCTCCGTCGAACAGGCCGTCACGCATGCGGCGCATCGCGCCGATCATCAACTCGGTCTGGCTCTGCGCGTCGCCTTCGTCGGCGAGGCGCATGCGCCCGCGCACCGAGCCGGAGAGCATCGCCCATCGGCTCAGCCGCCGCGTCAGCGCCGGCGTCACCGCGAGCACCGGCAGGCCGGTCAGCCCGGCCAGCATGCGGCGCGAATAGACGCCCTCGTCGAAGTATTCGCGCATCAGGCCGGCGCCGGTGCCGATACCGAGACCGCCGACCAGCGCGACCGCGAGCAGCAGCAGGCGCGGCGGCCAGCTCTTGTCGCGCGGCGGCGTGGCCTTGGAGATCACGCGCGCGTTGGTGTTGTCGATCGATTGCTGCTCGCCGGTCTCGCGCGCACGGGAGAGAAATGCCTGGTACACCGCGCGGCTTGCGTCGGCTTCGCGCTCCAGCTCGCGCAGCCGCACCGAGGCTTGGCTGGTCGTGACCGCGCGCTGCTTGAGCGCTTCGAGATCGGCTTCCAGCGCCCTCTCGCTCGCCTGGGTGCGTTCGAGGTCGCTGCGCGCCGCGGTCGCGATCCGCGCCAGCTCCTCGTTGATGAGCTTCTGCACGCCCTGGATCTGCGCGTCGAGGTTGGTGATCGAGGGATGGCGCGGGCCGACCAGCGCGCCGAGCTCGGCACGCTGGCGCGCGACCTCGGCGTATTGCGTGCGCAGCTGCCCGATGGTCTGCGACAGCACGGCTTCCGGAATCGCGCCGCTCTCGACGCCGGACTGGCGCGCGCGGACGATCTGGTCGTAGCGCGATCGCGCCTCGGCGGTCTTGCCGCGCGCGGCGTTGAGCTGCACGGTCATTTCGCTGAGCTGCTGGTCGCTGACCAGCACGTTGCCGGCGGCGACGAGCTTGTGCTTTTCCTTGTACTGGACGACGCGGTCTTCCGCCTCCTGCACGCGCGTGCGCAGCGCATCCAGCCGTCCGCCGAGCGCGGCCGAGGCGCGTCCCGCGGCGTTTGCCCGCGATTCGGTCTGGTCGTCGAGATAGGCCTGCGCGACGGCGTCCGCGATGCGCACGGATTTCTCCCGGCCCTCGCTGGTCACATAGACTTCGGCGACGAACGCCTTGTCCGAGCGCTTGACGCCGATGCGCTTCTTGAGCTGGCGCAGCGCCTTGAGTTCGGCGTCGCCGCCTTCGCCGCCGATGCCGACAGTCGCCAGCGCGTCGCGCATCAGGCCCGCGAGGCCGGTCGGCGCTCCGCCGAATTCCGGATCGGTGTCGAGGCGCTCGCGCGCGATCGTGCGGCGCAGCACCGTGTCGGAGGTGATGACCAGGAGCTGGCTTTCCACCACCGCGACGCCGCCGTCGGCGGCAAGCGTTTCCGGCGTCACCTCGTTGCTGACGATGCGGCGGTCGCGCGGATCGATCAGGATCTGCGTCGATGCCGTGTAGAGCGGCGTCGCGAGCACGCTGTAGAGGAGCGCGATCAGGACCGGCACGGCGGCGACCCACATGATCAGTTTGCGCCGCCGCTGCATCACCCGAATCAGCTCCTTCAGGTCGACGCGCGGATCGTCGCCTGGCGGCTGCACCGCCGCGGCGGGGCGGACCACGCGCAGCGGATGGTCCGGCATCCGCTCGATTTTTTCCTGCAGCATCAGTTCCACCTGGCTCACTACGGTACATCTCCGCGCAATGCGCAGCGGTCCTCGCAAGTTAAGGACCAGCGCAGCGGCGAGCCATCGTTGACAGCGTAAACAACGCGGCGTTAACCGCGTTTCTTCGCGGTTGGTTAAGCCTGAAGGTTAAGCGCGCGCTTCCGACCCGGGCGCGCTCTTGGTCCGCGTCAGCAGAGGCTTCAGCTTGCGCTTCGCTTCGCGCAGCATCGCAATCGCGAGTATCGCCGCATGCCCCCGCAATGTCTGCGCGCGGCGCCACTCTTCGAGCGGGATCATCTCGCCGCCGAACTGGATCTTGTAGGGGTGGTCGCCGATGGTGAAATCGTAGACGCGGTCGCCGATCTCGATCGCGTTGCGGATCGAATCCTCGATCGCCAGCAGGCCGGGCGAGAGCCGCGCGTGGCGTGCGATGTCGAGGCCGATCATCAGCATCGAATAGACGCCCTGCTGCGCCAGCCCGAACTGCACCGCGATCGGCTCGCCCGCAAGGGAGAGGAGCTCGGTGCGCGCCGCGCCGTCCTGGGCGCCCTCGATCGCCATGGTGCGGTAGAACCGGAAGACCGCCTCGTTGTCGAGCACGTCGGGCGCGCCGATCGTCTTGAAGCGCGCGCTGCGATAGCGCCGAAGCGCGTCGAACGCGACGGTGATGTCCTGCGCGTCGCGCAGCGTCGAGAACTCGGTCGGGCCGGCGCGCACGAGCCGGCGGCGTTTCATGTCGAGCTCGCGCCGGACGCTGGGGTTGAGCCTTTCGGCGCGCCATGCCGCCCAGTCGGACGTCAGCTTCGCCGGATAGGCCGAGACGCGCATCTGCGCGCGGCGCATGCCGGGAAACAGCGATGCCAGCAGCGTCTGATCCCCGGCGAGCTTGGTCAGCGCCAGCACGTCGTGGCGTGGCAGTGCGGCGGCGATGCGTTTGGGCAGCGTCGCGTCG
>DATEKY010000626.1:0-11310 GCA_035277225.1 Xanthobacteraceae bacterium | reverse complement strand
GCCGTGACCACGGCCGCCGCCGTCACCGCCTCCTCGGCCCTGGCCTCCGCCGCCACCGCGCGCATGCGGAGGAGGACCGCCTTGCGCCACCACGATGCCGGCATCCGACCCGTGGGTCACACCGGTTGCTGCCGCCGACGGATTTGCCTCCGTCGCCGCCATCGCTGGCAGCGTGAGAGCCAACAAGGCTGCGCCTGCCAAATATGAACGAACGCTCATAGAGTTATCTCCCAGTTATCGCCTTGGACGGTGAGTCCTTCGCTCCGGAATGGTTCCGTCCGTCGTCCAAAAAACAGGCAACCGTTCTTTGCCGGCCGCCTACGACTTTCGTTTCATGGATGGGCGCGGATCAGCTGCAGCGACGAATGTGCCTGACGCGGACCGGCTTCTGCTCACGCAGCCAACGGCGAATGACAATCGAGTCGCACGGTGCGGAAAGTTGTCGTGCCCGCGGCTGCACCGTCGCCATCTTCGAAATGCCTGACGGCAGAGCGGTCGACATACGTGAAAGTTGTTTTGCAGATTGGCGGGCGCGACACGAACGTGCACCAGTACCGATTGTGATTGCGGATGTCCTTCGCAATTCGATGAACGGTGACGATTGGGGCGTGCACAGTGAAATCCAGGAACCGGAGAGACTCGCGGGCGCGAAGCGCAGATGCGGTGGATGAAGAAGTCGGCCGGCGCGTTCGGTCGCGGCGGCTGGAGCAGGGGCTCTCGCAAACAGAGCTTGCGGACCAGATTGGCGTAACCTTCCAGCAGGTGCAGAAATACGAAACCGGCACGAACCGGATCGGTGCCAGTCGACTCGAGCGCATCGCCAGGACGCTCGGGGTGTCGATACCGTTCTTCTTCGCCGGCAGAAGCAACGAGGTGACCGCACCGGGCAGAGACGCAAGCGTATTCGGTCTCATGCAAACGTCGGACGCGGTCAGGATCGTGAAGGCGTTTCATCGCATCAAAAGCCGCAAGGCTCGCCAGCTGCTTGTGGCGACTGCCGAAGAGCTGGCACTTCGCTAGCTCGCCCTGATCACACGATGCGAGACCAAATGACCTTGTCGCGCGACGAGCAGACGCCGGCTCTGTTCGATCCGGCCCTGCATCAGATCCGGTTCACGATGCTTGACGGCGGCAACCGGGTGCTTGGTTACGTGAGCGTTCAGGTGCTGACGAATGCGGCGAAGCGCGAACGGATCAACGTCACCTCTCTGCCGTTGGAATTGTTTCACCACTTTCGCGATCGAATCGAGAAAGCCGCGCAAGACGAGTTCGACAAGGGCCGCACCCAGTCGCTTCAGGTGCGCGATCCCATTCCCTTCGTCTGGGTGGCGGCATTTTGATCGCGGCGGCCGGGCGGCGCCCTCACGGCTTATTGCTGTACTTGTAGCGCACTGGCTCGGTGAGTTCGGTGGAACAATGCACGCACGTGAAGGTGCGCACATCGTGCTCGGCCTCCTTGATAACTTCGATGAGCGCGAGCCCCATCTGCAGGCCGCACTTTGGGCATGTCGGTCTAGGGCCGTGCATGTGAAGGCCGCCAACTGGCGCAGCTACATGCTCGCTCGCGCTTCCGCCACCACGCGCTTGTGCAAGGTGGCAGCGTCCGCGACGTCGGCGCGGGCAAGGTCGATGATTCGCGTCGCGACGATCTCGCGGCCGTGTTGATCGCCTGCGAGAACGTGGAGATCGGCACACGAAAGTTCGAACGCCGTCGACATGGCAGTGATGGCGTCGGGCTCGAAGGTGGAACGCTCGGAAATATGTTCACGGATCGGCATGAGCGATGCTCCTGTTTGCGTTAGGCGGGGGAGCACTCACCGTCTCTCAGTCACCAGCACCTCGGGGATCGCCGTACTGATGATGGCTCATTGCACGCCAAGTCAGCGTGGCGGTCGCTAACAAATGTGAGGATGCCCAGGCTAAGTTTTGCGCTCTGGTTGCCCCGCTGCCTCATGAATGGGCGCGGACTCCTGCCTCTTCCACCGAACTCGAAACTCACCCTGCCGCAATCCGAGGATTTCCACATCCCGGACTGACAACGGCTCAAGCGCTGCGAACGTCAGGCCTTCCTTGAGCGGGAATGCCTTGCGGACGACTTCGATTGCGCCGTCCTGGTCTTCGACCGCGACCGCAAACGGCGAGGATTCCGCGTAACGGTCGGCGTTCAGCAGCTTGATGCGAACGACGATGATCCAGCCCGCGTGCATGGCTCTGTTCGATTGGAAAATGAAAGCCCGGCCGCGTGGACCGGGCAGTGGGGTGGTCAGGATGGATGCTGCCACTGCATCCGACGAGTGGACCGGAGCGTCAACCAACGACCGTTATAGGAACTCCATCGAGTCACAACATCGCGCGGCTCGCGGGCCTCGCAGTTGGAACGGCGACTTTGGTTGGGCGGTTCCAGCAGGTGGAAGGAAGATTGTTACGTCGCGTCAATTTTTTTCGCAGCTCGGTCGCGACGCAATCCGGCGCGCTCCTGGCTGGAACAGGACTTCTCGCTCGCGGTTACCTGCGCAAATGTCACCCGACCTGGTCTTCAATCCCGAACTGCGTCTGCTCGACGGGACCGTCATTCGCACGCGCGAGGATGCCATTGCGTTTACACGCGCGCAGAAACCGCGGCCCGGCGCCGATGAGCGTGACGAGGTGCTGCATCAACTCGAGCGAGCCTCCAGGCCGGAGGAGGCGGAAGCCGCCGGCAGGCATTTTCGAAGCTGGCTTGCCCAGCTTGAACTGTTGCCCGAGCGGATTTGACGAGCAGCACGTCACTCGCAGAAGATTTTCACGCTGAACCGCCTGCGGGCTTCAACGCCGCTCCGCCGACCAGGTGCCCGAACACGATCCCGCAGAACCCTCGCCGCTCCATTTGCCGCTGCCATTGTCGTTCGACAGGCGGCCGGTGCCGTCCGCATGTTGCGAACCGGCCGACACGCGCACCCGCACGGTCCCGTTCCCGCTGACATTTCCCGCCACGTTGACCGCGGCATCGCCCTCGTACAGCACCCGTCCGTCGCGGATCACCAGACCGTAACGATAGGCGCGGTCGCACTGGCCGGCGTCGGTGACGATCAAAACACTCCAGTTGCCGTCGAACGTGGAGCGCGCGAGCGCGCTGCCATGTCCGAGTACCGTGCCGCCGGCGAAGACCGCAGCAAGAAAAAGAGAGCGGGCGAGCATAACCAACCTCCATGGCGCGTCCTGCGGATCAACCGCCGTGGGGAAACGGTGTTCCAGCGACCGCCGCGTGCGCCTTCGTTTCCGGAAGGTCTCGGCTTTCGCCGGAACCCGCGCCGGGGAATCAAGTTGAAGGGGCAACTCGCAGTCAGGGATCGGCACATGAGCGGACATGCATTCTTGTGGCTCTTCTTGGCGCCGCTGCCCTTCGTGTTTCTGGCTGCTTTCCTGCAGGACTGATGCGGCAAAGAACGCGCGCCGCAGCCGCGGGCGACGAGCGGTTCGAGCGGGCACGAAGGTTAACGCTGGCGGGCTTTTCAACTCTCTGCGCCTAGCTCTTGGGTAACCAGTCTAAGGCATTGATTTATAATTTATATTTTGAAAAATCCACCCGGCAGAAGCGCCCAAAACGAGAGGGTAGCGGCAGAGTCGCTCTCTTTGCCGCGTTAACAATTCGGCTCCGCATTGAACCTGCCGGGCCCGCCGCGCGACTACCGGTTAACCATGTCGTCACGGCACTGAAGGGGACCGCCATGACCGTGTTTCGCGCCATCGCTTTTGCAGGCTTCGCAGCGCTCGTTATCGCCGCGGTGACCGGTCCGGCCGGTTCTTCGGCGACCGCCTCCTGTGGCGGCGCGATCGCCGAAATCCGCGATCCGGGCCTGCGCGCGAGCTTCGAGAAGTTCGAGGCGCAGCAGTCCGGCACCGCCGCGAAGATCTGCGCCACCTTCCGCAACGCCGGCTGATCTTCCCGCCCGTTTCCGTGTTATGCTGGCGCCATGCGCTGGCCTCTGCTGATCGCAAGCCTGATCGCCGCGGACGCGCTCGCCTCGTCCGCCGCCGCCGACTGCACCTGCCGCTGGCAGGGCCGCGACTACGAACTCGGCCGGAGCGTGTGCCTGCAATCGCCGAAAGGCGCGCGGATCGCGACCTGCGGCATGGTGCTCAACAACACCTCCTGGCAGTTCACCGAGACGCCATGCACGGTTTCGGCTGTGCCGCAGGACCTTCCGGAGGCCGCGAGCGAGCGCGCGACGGCGCATGGCCACGCCCACGTCCATAGCCACGGCACGCAAGCCACACTCGCCGACGTTTCGCGCACGGCCCCTTGATTCTCGCGAATGCGCGCGGCACCGTCGCGTCCGGAGACCCTCCCATGCGCCGCTTTCTCGTCTCGGCTGTCCTGCTGCTTGCCTGCGCGGCGCCCGCGTCGGCCGCGAACTGGTTTGAGCTCAACTTCGGCCTGTCCGGCCCGCGCTACGACGCCGTCGTGCCGTTGTGCGCCGACGGCGCCGTGCTCGGGCAGATCTCGTCCAAATTCGCCAACAAGGAAGGCGAGTTCTGGAATTCGAACCTCGAACTGATCGGCATCGACCGCATCCGCGAGACCGCGTTCCGCCCGTGGGCCGCGCAGGCGATCCCGCGCCGCTTCTGCAGCGGCGTCGCGCGCATCTCAGACGGCTCGAGCCGGCCGATCCACTACTCGATCAACGAAACCGGAAGCTGGCTTGGCATCGGCTGGGGTATCGAATGGTGCGTGGTCGGGCTCGACCGCAACTGGGCCTATAACCCGGCCTGCCGCATGGCGCGGCCGTAGGGCGCTATTCCGGCTTTTTCCGCCAACTTCCTGGCCGCCTGCGAATGTCCACGCTTTGTCGATTAAATGTTCTTGAAATGTTCTTGCCTGTCTGTTAGCCTTCCCCCGGGTGCAGCGTGTTCGAGGGAGGCGTCGATGCGCCGTTTGTGGGGATTATTGCTTGCCGCGTCGCTGGTTGCGGCGTCCTTGTTTGCCGCGCCGGCCGCGGCGCAAGACAGGCGCCAGAACGAGCCGGGAAAATTCGATTACTACGTGCTGGCGCTGTCCTGGTCGCCGTCGTTCTGCGAGCAGGCGGGTGACCGCAAGAGCGCCCAGCAGCAATGCGGCGCGCGGCCCTTCTCCTTCGTGGTGCACGGGCTGTGGCCGCAATACGAGCGGGGCTTCCCGGAATTCTGCCAGCAGCCGGCGCCGTTCATCGAGAACCCGATCATCAACGGCATGCTCGACCTGATGCCGGCACGCCAGCTGGTGATCCACGAATGGCGCAAGCACGGTGTCTGCGCCGGCCTGCCGGCGCGTGGTTACTTCGAGACCATCCGCAAGGCGCGCGCGGGCGTGAAGATTCCGGAGGAGTATCTTGAGCCGAAGACCGCGCTGACGGTATCGCCGGACGAGGTCGAGGAGGCCTTTGTGAAGGCCAATCCGGGCTTGAGCCGCGGCGGTGTCGCGGTCACGTGTTCGAGCACGCATCTGAGTGAAGTGCGCATCTGCCTGTCGCGCGACCTGAAATTCCGCGAGTGTCAGGAGATCGACCGGCGTGCCTGCCGCCGCGAGCGGCTGGTGATGCCGCCGGTGCGGGGAGGGTGATGTCGTACCCCGGCGCGGTGTAGGCCGAGCATGATCCCGAAAAGTGGACACCGGTTTTCGGAAAGGATCATGCTCCGGTAAACAAGCCCACACCGCGTTCGGTCATGAACTATCGCCACGCCTTCCACGCCGGAAACTTCGCCGACGTCGTCAAGCACGCCGTGCTCGCGCGCATCGTGGCGTATCTCAAGGAGAAGCCGGCCGCATTCCGTGTGATCGACACCCATGCGGGAGCGGGGAGTTACGATCTCGGTGGGGCCGAGGCGAGCCGCACCGGCGAATGGCGCGCCGGCATCGGCAAGCTGCTCGCCGCCGACCTGCCGCATCCCGTGCGCGCTTTGCTCGCGCCCTATTTCGACGCCGTCTCGTCGTTCAATCCCGGCGCGGCGGCTAGCGGCCTGAAAGTCTATCCCGGCTCGCCGGCGCTGGTGCGTCACTGGCTGCGCGCGCAGGACCGCATGATCGTGTGCGAGGCCGAGCCCGGCGCGGCGCGCGCGCTCGCCAGCCACATGCAGGGCGACAACCGCGTCAGGAAGGTCGCGATCGACGGCTACACCGCGCTCAACGCCTACGTGCCGCCGAAGGAGCGGCGCGGGCTGGTGCTGGTCGACCCGCCGTTCGAGCAGCCGGACGAATTCGCCCGCCTCGAGCAGGCGCTGGCCGGCGCCCACCGCAAATGGCCGACCGGCGTCTTCCTGATCTGGTATCCGCTGAAGGACGCGCGCGGCACCCAGGCCTTCGGCCGCCGCCTCGGCGGGCTGGCCATCCCGCGCATTCTGCGCGCCGAACTGACCGTCGCGCCCGCGCAGGATGCGCAGAAGCTCGCCGGCAGCGGTCTGATTGTGGTCAACCCGCCCTGGACCCTGGCGGACGAGCTTGCCGTGCTGCTGCCGGCGCTGGCGCAGGCACTCGCCGGGACGGAGGGGCGCAGCCGGCTCGACTGGCTCGCCGGCGAATGACCCGGGGTGCGGCGGACCGCCCCTTTCCAGCGCCCCGCAGTTGATATCTACTTGAGGCGCTGGCTTTGACGTTCCGCCTCCATCGGGGGCCGGCGGAAATGACTCGGGGTGCCGACGTTTTTCTCGTTGCGGGAATGTCCGGCCGAGCTGCCGCGCCGTGGGGGCCGGTGGTGGGGCAACGTTGGGAAAAGGGAGCTTCCCGATGGCGCAGGGTGGTACCGTCAAGTTCTTCAACACGGAGCGTGGCTACGGCTTTATCAAGCCGGACGATGGCGGACGGGACGTGTTCGTGCACATCACGGCGGTGGAGCGAGCCGGAATGAAATCGCTCAATGAAGGCCAGCGCATTTCCTTCGACGTCGAGCCGGACAAGAAGGGCAAGGGCCCGAAGGCCGTCAACCTCGTCATTACCGGCTGACGCGCGCTACGTTATCGAACTGATCCGCGCGCTTGCGCGCCGCATTCCCGGATTCCACCAGCATGATGATCCTGCGTTCCTCGCCGCCTTCGCCGTTCGGTCGCAAGGTGAAACTCGCGATCGGCATTCTCGGGCTCGAGAGCGACGTGACGATCGAGAAGGCGGATCCCACCGACGCGAGCGATTCCATTCGCCGGCAGAATCCGCTCGGCAAGATCCCCGCCCTCATCATCGAGGATGGCACTGTGCTCTACGACTCGCCGGTGATCCTCGAGTATCTCGACCAGCGCGCCGGCGGCGGCAAGATCATCCCGACGGATGCGAACGCGCGCATCAAGGCGCTCACTTTGCAGGCGCTGTGCGACGGGATTTTGGATGCCGGCATCCTGCTGGTCTACGAAGGCCGCTGGCGCCCGGCTGAGAAGCATGAGCAGAAGTGGATCGACCACCAGACCGGCAAGGTTCAGCGTGCCATGGACGTGCTGGAAGCAAATCCGCCCGCACTCACCGCGATGCCGGATGTCGGACAGATCACGCTTGCCTGCGCGCTCGGCTACGGCGACCTGCGCTTCGGCGGCAAATGGCGCGAGCAATATCCGAAACTGGTGAAGTGGCTCGACGCCTTCGCGGCGAAAGTGCCGGCCTTCGAGAAGACACGCGTCACGGCGTGAGCGGTTGCGCTTCAAAACAAAAAGCCCCGGCTCGCCGGGGCTTTTCCTTTCCGATCTCGCGTCGCCGCTCAGAACCGGTAGTTCACACCGAGCCGGAACACGTTCGACTGGAAGCCGTTGTTGACGCCGGTGAGCACGTAGCCGCGGTCTTCCAGGCGCACGTAGAGATATTCGGCCTTGGCCGACCAGTTCGGCGTCAGCCCGACCTCGACGCCGGCGCCGACGGTCCAGCCGAGATGCGTCTGCGATTCCGAGGTGAGGCCGAAGTCGACCGTGCCGCCGCCATAGGCGAGGCCGCCGGTCACATAGATCAGCACGTTGTTCATCGCGTAGCCGCCGCGCCCGCGCACGGTGCCGAACCACGGATTGGAGAACTTGTAGCCCGCGAACGTGTCGCTTGCGCCCGAGCCCTGGATGTCGCCCTCGAGGCCGAGCACCCATGTGCCGAACTGCCAGTTGGCGCCGATCTGGCCGCCGCCCATCACGCCGCTCGGCTCGGTCGGTCCCCAGTTGGTGACCTTGCCCCACTGATAGCCGAGATTGGCACCGACATAGACGCCGTTCCAGTTATAGCCGCTGAACGGGGCCGCCGCGTAAGCAGGGCCCGGCGCGCGGCCGTAAAGATCCGCCGCTGCTGCCGGCGTCGCGATGAGCGCCGCCGCAAAGGCCAAGGCGCGGAAAATCGTCTTCATTGTTGTTCCCATTCGTTTGCCTGCACGGCCCGCGGGCGGCGCTCCATTGACCGGAACCGCCGCCCGCTCCTTGGTGGTCATCCCCGCCCCGTGATGACCTTTCCTCGCCCGTGTCTTGCGCACTTTCGCGGCCTTTGAGTTAAGCTTTCCTAAAATGCGCAAGATCGTCGCGGACAGACTTAAGGCTTCGTCAATCGCGTGGCCCGCACGCCGGATTCGATTCACCATGAGCGTGCGAACGACGTGACATGACGGGCGGAGCCGCACTGGTGACCGATGGTGCCGGCCGCATCGGCCGCGCGATTTCGCTCGCGCTGCACCGGGCCGGCTACGCGATTGCGATTCACACGCAACACGCAGGCGAAGCCGAGACGCTGCGCGACGAGATCGTCCGCGCGGGCGGGCGTGCGTGCGTGGTGCCGGCCGATCTCGGCGATCAGGCCGTGGCGGAACTGGTCGCGGCGGCCGCGGCCGCGCTCGGTCCGCTCTCGCTGCTGGTCAATAACGCGGTGCGCTTCGCGCCGGATGAGATCGGCGGAACCGACGCCGCGGGCTTCGATCGCCAGTTCGCCGTCAACCTGCGGGCGCCGCTGCTGCTCGCGCAGGACTTCGCGCGGCGCGGCGGCGAGGGCGCGGTCGTGAACATCGTCGATCAGCCGGACAGACCGGCAGCAGACGCCGTCGCCTACACGCTGAGCCGCAGTGCGCTGCGCGCCGCGACGGTCACGCTGGCGCAGGCGCTGGCGCCAAGGGTCCGTGTGAATGCGGTGGCGTGCGTGAATTCGCCGCCCGATCCGGAGGAAATCGCGGCGGCGGTCGTGTATCTCAGCCGTGCGCGCAGCGTGACCGGCGTGACGCTCGCGGTAGGCGGGAGCGACCTTGAATGAGCGAAGTCCGTTCGTCCGACGACATCGAGTTCGACAGCGAGGTACCGGTGCTGATCGTGGGCGCCGGCGCCGCCGGGCTGATCGCGGCGCTGACCCTGAGCGAGGCCGGCATCGAGCCGGTGGTGATCGAGCGCGATACGGTGCCATCCGGCTCGACCGCGCTGTCGGCCGGGCTGATCCCGGCGGCCGGCACGCGCTTCCAGCGCGCACTGGGGATCGAGGATTCGCCGAAGCTCTTCGCCGAAGACATCGCGCGCAAGGCGCATGGCGAGGCCGACACCAAGCTCGTGCGCGCGGCCGCCGAGAATGCCGGCCGCACGGTCGAATGGCTGGCCGACAGATTTGCCATGCCGTTCGAGGTCATCACCGATTTCAACTATCCGGGCCATTCGGCACATCGGATGCACGGTCTGCCGAGCCGCACCGGCGCCGAACTGATCGACCGGCTGCGCGGCGCCGCGGAGGCGCGCGAGATTCCGATCTTGACCGGCCGGGTCTGCGACACGCTGTTCGCCGACGAGGACGGTTTCATCGAAGGCGTCGAGATCGATGCGCGCGGCGTGCGCGAAGCGATCGGCTGCGGCGCGCTGGTGCTCGCCTGCAACGGATATGGCGGCAATGCCGATCTGGTGCGGCGCTTCATCCCGGAAATGGGCGACGCGCTTTATTTCGGCCATCCGGGCAACCAGGGCGATGCGCTGCTGTGGGGCGAAGCTTTGGGCGCGCGACTGGGATCGTTGTCCGGGTATCAAGGCCACGGCTCGGTCGCGACGCCGCACAACATCCTGATCACCTGGGCGGCGATCATGGAGGGCGGCTTTCAGGTCAACCGCGAGGGCCGGCGCTTCACCAACGAGGCGCGCGGCTATTCGGAGGCCGCCGCAGAGGTGCTGCGCCAGCCGGGCGGAACAGCGTTCGACATTTTCGATGCGCGCATCGCCGCGATTGCGCGGCAGTTCGAGGATTTCAAGACCGCCGAGAAGGCGGGCGCGGTGGTCGGCGCGGACACGATCGCGGCGCTGGCGGCGCGCATCGGCGTTCCGGCGGACGCGCTGCAAGCAGAGTTCGACGCAATCGACATCGGCAAGCCGGACCGCCACGGCCGCGTGATCGGGAAAAAGCTCGCCGCGCCCTATTGCGCCATCAAGGTCACCGGTGCGCTGTTTCACACCCAGGGCGGCCTCGCGATCGACGCGAATGCGCGCGTGCTGCAAAAGAACGGCAGGCCGTTTCCCAATCTGTTTGCGGCCGGCGGCGCGGCGGTCGGCGTGTCGGGTGCGCAGGCGTCCGGATATCTCTCAGGCAACGGGCTGCTCACCGCGACGGTGTTCGGACGGATCGCGGGAACTTCCGCCGCCAAACTCTGAAATCGGGTGGTTGCTTTGGACCAGTCTCGCCATATCCGGTGAGACAATGGAGGATCGCATGCCTCGCGACGCTCAAGCCCGGAAGTCTGACGCGAACGGCATCGCCGAGCGTGTTGTCGCATTGGATTGGGATCGGATCGGCGCCGACCTCGACGCGCACGGCTGCGCCACGACGGGCGCGCTGCTGACGCCGAACGAGTGCGCGGCACTATCGTCGCGCTACGACGAGGACGACATCTACCGCAGCCGCGTGATCATGGGACGGCACGGCTTCGGGCGCGGCGAGTACAAGTACTTCGCCTATCCGCTGCCCGACATCATCGCTTCGCTGCGCGGCTCGCTTTATCCGCCGCTCGCCGAGGTGGCGAACCGCTGGAACGGGCAGATGGGGATCGCGCAGCGCTTCCCGGCCGAGCATGGCGCCTGGCTCAAGCGGTGTCACGCGGGCGGGCAGGGGAAGCCGACGCCGCTGCTGCTGCAATATGGCGCCGGCGACTACAATTGCCTGCATCAGGACGTCTACGGCGAGCTGGTGTTCCCGCTGCAGGTCGCGTTCCTGCTGTCGCGGCTCGGCGAAGACTTCACCGGCGGCGAGTTCGTGCTCACCGAACAGCGCCCGCGCATGCAGTCACGCGCTCACGTGGTGCCCCTGGCGCAGGGCGATGCCGTGCTGTTCGCCGTCAACCGCCGTCCGGTCCGCGGCACACGCGGCCATCATCAGGTCCGGCTGCGTCATGG
>DATEKY010000625.1:0-6132 GCA_035277225.1 Xanthobacteraceae bacterium | reverse complement strand
TGCGCAATTTCGTGCGCAAGATCTCCGGCGCGACCGGCGACTGGACCATGCGCGCCTTCAAGGACGAGGCGATCGACAAGATCCGCGCGCAGGTCGGGAAAGGTCGCGTGATCTGCGGGCTTTCGGGCGGCGTCGACAGTGCAGTCGCGGCGGTGCTGATCCACGAGGCGATCGGCGAGCAGCTCACCTGCGTGTTCGTCGATCACGGGCTGATGCGGCTCGGCGAGGGAGAGCAGGTCGTGCATCTGTTTCGCGACAGCTACAACATTCCGCTGGTGCACGTGCAGGCCGAGAAGCTGTTCCTCGACGCGCTCGAGGGCGTGAGCGACCCGGAGGTCAAGCGCAAGACCATCGGCAAGCTTTTCATCGACGTGTTCGAGGCGGAGGCAAAGAAGATCGGCGGCGCCGATTTCCTCGCGCAAGGCACGCTCTATCCCGACGTGATCGAGAGCGTGTCGTTCACTGGCGGGCCGTCGGTGACGATCAAGTCGCACCACAATGTCGGCGGGCTGCCCGAGCGCATGAACATGAAACTGGTCGAGCCGCTGCGCGAACTGTTCAAGGACGAGGTGCGCGCGCTCGGCCGCGAGCTCGGCCTGCCCGAGGCGTTCGTCGGCCGCCATCCGTTTCCCGGTCCCGGGCTGGCGATCCGCGTGCCGGGCGAGATCACCCGCGAGAAGCTCGACATTTTGCGGCTTGCCGACGCGGTCTACATCGATGAAATTCGTCGCGCCGGCCTCTACGACGACATCTGGCAGGCCTTTGCCGTGATCCTGCCGGTGAAGACCGTCGGCGTGATGGGCGACGGGCGCACCTACGATTTCGTGGTCGGCCTGCGCGCGGTGACGTCGACCGACGGCATGACGGCGGATTTCTATCCCTTCGACATGACGTTCATCGGCCAGGTCGCGACGCGCATCATCAACGAGGTGAAGGGGGTCAACCGCGTGGTGTACGACGTGACCAGCAAGCCGCCGGGCACGATCGAGTGGGAGTAGGGGCTACAATTCATCCTGCAACCGTTCAACAAGTGCTCACGGGGCGCACAGTTCTTCCAATCGCGAGACCGCCGTCGAGATGCCCGGCGACCTTGAGATCGCGTCTGCAAGTGAGCGAGCATTCGCCGCAAACGATGAAACGGATATCAATCGATCAATTGACTTTCCTATCTCGGACGAGGTTGCCGTTTCGCCCTCGAGCGATAAACCGCAGCCGAGATTTTGGATTTGAGCTGCCAAGATAGGCTGATCAGCTGCGGGATTTGGCAGGCACAGCAGCGGCACACCGTGTTTCAGCGACGCTGTGACCGTGCCGTGCCCCGCATGAGTTACGGTCACAGCAACATGCGGGAGGATCTCATCGTGAGGGATGCGTCGAACGATGATCGCATTGTCAGGCACAGTTGCTGGATCGAGTTCAGTTGAGCCTGCGGTCACGAGCACTCGGCAATTGCGACCGCGTATCGCGTCAAGCGTTCTTAGAATGCGCGAGGTCTGATCCCAATACGGTCCGGTCGAAAAGCTAACCAATATGAGTGGGCGGCGGTCATTTGCCGGCCAAGGCGGTTTCCAACCACACGGCGGAAGCTCTTCCGAAATCGGCCCAAGGTAGGTGAAGGCCACCGGAGCTTGCGCGGCCAATGGGTCTAGTTGGCGGATACTATTCGAGAGCGACGGGAAGCGGGCCCAACTCTCCCATAGGCTCCCGACGCTCGGCAATCCAGCCTTGACCCTCAGCTCGTTAACCGATCCTAGAACCTGTGATTCAAATTTGCCTTTGGGCGGCATCAGGGCGCCAGGCGCACTATGGATTAACGTCGCGACCGGCACATGAGTGCTCTCGGCTGCCGCCAAGGCTCCAAACATGAGGCAGTCGATGACGAGTGCGTCGCACCGCTCCTCGGAAATCAGGCGAGGCAGGTCAAGCAGATGGTCCGACGACGCCCAGGCGGCTTGCAACTTGACGTCAAACATTCGCTCAGGCGCCTCATCGCGCCAGGCAGCCGCGGAGCGTCCGAGCAGTATGAAGCGAAAGCCGCGCTCGACAAAGTAGCAGCGTTGATTCGCGTAACCGGCGAACGTTATCTCGTGACCGCGCCTTCTCAGCGCCTGCGCGATGGCAGCAGCCGGCGGCTGGTTGCCTGCGCCGTTCCACGTCAGGAATAGAAAGCGCGGCATCTCAGACCGCCCCCGCGATCGCATTGACCAACGACAGGATCGTCTTTTCCGTCTCCGGTCTGGATCTCCCGATGTCCCGCCGCAGCAGCTTCCACGTATAGACGTCGCAGGCGCATACCAACTCGTCTGTCAAAGACCGGCGGCGCGCCGGATCCACGCGCTCGATTTGTGCCGCGAATTGCCGTTGCACCCATTGCCGGTGGCCGGTTCTTCCGGTGGCGATAAGTTCCGGGTCCGCCCGCTCCGCCAGATTTCTGACCACGAGATCGCCGAACTGTTCGTAGTGATCAAGGAGTGCCCTGACAGCGGCGTTGAGGTCCCCCGGTTCAGCTCGGAAACGTTGCTCTCTTATTCGCTGGAGCAAAGTTACAAACGCCATATCGAGCAGCTGCGACCGGCTGCCGAACACGTTGATAATTGTTTGCACTGTCACGTGCGCGCCCTCGGCAATGTCTTCAAGCCGGATCTCGGAGCGAAACCGGCTTTTCAGCAGTGCGACAACGGTTTCGAGGATCCGTCGCCGAGTAGCCTCGGTCGCGGCTGCTCTAGCGCGCATGGTATATGAGCGAGTCTTTTTCATTTTAAGTGACACTAAAATGAAAATAGGAAGCTGTCAACGTCGAGACATTTTCGCGAGTCGAAAGCTGCCATGGGATCGTGCGGCCGCGATCTGCCGCGTCAGGGACTTCGAAGCTTCAACGCAGAGGTCAAGGGTGAAAAGCGCGCCGCCGGTCAGCGCTGATGGTGCTTTTTCAGCGGCGCATGGCTCTGCTTGACCGACGGCGTGACCGCCGACTTTCATCCCGTCGGCATCGCGCTCATCGGGCAGGGCGCGAGGCGGAGTAGGCGGGGTACTCTCACGGAATGTCTGCTGCTGATTGCATTTTCGAATGTTCATGATATGTTCTTTCCATGGGACGAGTCGGTCCCCGGAGTTCAGCATTCGTGCGTGCACAGCAGTCCTGTTTCGGCTTCGACGCTCCCGCCGTCGACGGCCTGTTCTTCGCGCTGTTCCCGGATGACGCCGGCGCCGCCGCGCTTGCCCGCACGGCGCAGCAACTTTGCATCAGACATCGGATCGGCGCGCGGACAATTGCACCGGAGCGGTTGCATGTGTCGCTGTTCGGGCTCGGCAAGCACGCAGGACTGCCTTCCGGCCGGATCGCGACCCTAATCGAGATTGCCGAGGCGATCGCGGTCTCGCCGTTCGATGTGGTGTTTGACCGCGCGAACAGTTTCGCCGGGCGCCCGCGTCCGCTCGTGCTGCGCGGCGGCGAGGGGATGGAGAGCCTGGTGGCGTTTCAGCGCCGGTTGGGCGGCGCCATTCAGGATCGCGGGCTCGGCCGGACAAAAACGCCCTACACACCGCACCTCACGCTGATGTACGACGATCGCGCCATCGAGGAGCACGCGATCGAGCCGGTTCGCTGGACCGTGAAGGAGTTCGTGCTCGTGCACAGCCTGCTTGGGAGAAGCCGATATATCCCGCTCGGACGGTGGCCGCTCCGCGCGCCTCAACCGGCTAGAAAATTGTCGGGTGATGTCGATTTCCGCCAACGCCGTTCGTCGTTTCGATGACGGCGGATGACGCCGGCGCGGAACACGGAGAAAGACGGCACCGTCACGTACGGCGGTGCAGGGCGGGTCGGAAATTCCGGCTGAAAGCGGTGGCGGCTTGATTCTGATCGCCAACGCTGCCGTGATCGTCCGCCTCGACGACGGGACGTGATGACCGCCATCAACGAGATCGCGAAGCGCCTCGCAGCGGGTTGATGACCTCGACGCCCGCGAAATCCTTTTCATTCGCGGTGACCACGACGCAGCCGTGAGCCTCGGCTACGGCGGCGATGATCGTGTCGAGCGCGCTGCGGGGCCTGCCTTGCGACCTCCCGTCGGCCATGAGGCGCGCCCAGATCAGGCCTGCGTCCTCGTCGAACGGAAGCACGCGGCGGGCAAATAGCGCCTGCGGGCCTTCGGGGCCGGTGAACCAAGCCTCCAGCTGATCGCGGCGCCGTCCAGCCGGCTTCTCGAGGATCCCGCGGCGGATTTCGGCGAGCGTCAGCGAGGCAATGAAAAGGTCTTCGTCGTTTTGCTCGCCCATCCAGGCCAACAACGGCTCTGACGGCGCCGGCTTGATGACGTTGCTCAGAATGTTGGTGTCGAGCAGATAGCGCATCAAAGTTCAAGGCTGCGGCCGGCCTCGCGAGCGCGGGTGAGGTCGAGGTCAGCGCCAACCATCGGAGAACGGCGTAGCGCGCTCAGGATGCCACCCTTCCTGGGTGGTTCGCCTGCGATGCTCTGGCTGACCACTGCGCGCAGCCGCGATGCCTCGGGGCCATCTTCCGCAAGCTGTCGCGCCAGCGATCGAATGAGACTACGGTCGGCGTCGCGGCCGAGGACCTCAAAGCGCGCAAGACCGCGCTTGGTCAGCCGAGACCGATAGTTTCGAATGGCGCGCTTTTGCGAGGTCCCCACGGCGGAGTCTCCTATTTCCAGTAATATAGCCAGAAAGCAAGCCTGCGGCAAGACTGTACGCGGCCGGGAGCCCGCTGGACGAGACTCCGCCCGCATCAGCCCCGCCGCGGCCGCTTCACCGCGCGCACCTTGCCGCCCGGTCCGGTGCCGCAGAAGAACCGGTCGGCGCCGTCGGACTCCAGGCCCGACACGCCCGTGCCCGCCGGCAGGTCGAGCTGCTCCAGCACCTCGCCGGTTTGCGCATCGAGATGCACCAGCGCGCTCTCGTCGCCTTCCCAGGTGCCGTGCCAGAGCTCGTGGTCGACCCAGGTCACGCCGGTGACGAAGCGCTTCGTCTCGATCGTGCGCAGGATCGCGCCGGTCGCAGGATCGATCTGGCGGATCTTGCGTTCGCGGTATTGCCCGATCCACAGCGTGCCCTCCGCCCAGGCAAGGCCCGAGACGCCGCCGGCGGGTGTCGGGATCGTGCCGAGCACGCGGCCGCTCTTCGGATCGATCTTCTGGATGCGGTCCTCGGCGATCTGGAACAGGTGCTCGCCGTCGAACGCCGTGCCGGCATGCGCCGGAACTTCAATGGCGCGCACGGTCTTGCCGCTCGCCGGATCGAGCGCGTTCAATTTGTCGCCGGACGCGAACCAGACGTGCTCGCCGTCGAAGGTCAGGCCGTGCACGGCGTTGACGCCCGGAAACGGGCCATACTCGCGGATGATTTCGGCTGCCGACTGTTTCATCACGATCCCTGCTGCGTTGTTGATGACGCGAACCTAGTCGCCCGGCAGCGGAGCCGGGAGTAACAAGGTCGTCGTGAGTCCGGGCATCGGCGGCGTCATCCAGCGGCGCGCGCGCCCGCGGCCGAACGATTGCACCTTGCCGGCGAGCGCCAGCGCGTCGAGCGCGCGCTGCACGCTGCGCTGGCTCGCGCCGAGCGCAAGCGCGAGCGCCGAGCTCGACCATGACTCGCCGTCGGCGAGAAACGCCAGCACCGCCGCATGTTTCTCCTCGACCGGCCGCGCCAGCACGATCACGTCGCGCGCGCGGCGCGGGGTCAGCGCGAACCCGCGCTCCGTCGCGCTCACAGTGGCGAGCGCCCGCAGTATCGTGCGCAGCCGCCCGACCTCGACCCGCAACCGCGCGCGATGCGATTCATCGGCTGCCTTCGCCCGGAAGGCGCGCGCGACCAGCGTGTCGCGCGACACGTCAGTGGGCCACGCCTCGGCGAGGGTGCGCGCGATTGCGAACAGCACCGGGCGCGTCGCGAGCGAGATCGTTGCGCCACCGTCCCGCACCACGTGACGGCACGCGTCCACGACGAGTGCCGTCGATGCCTGCAGCGCCTCGACTTCCTCCAGCAGGAGAGAGCGCTCCTGGCCGTTCGCGATCAGGCGCGCCGCGGGCGCATCCAGCACGCGCGCCGCGTTGTCGACCTCGGCGATCAGCGCGGGAATCCGCGCGTCGCGCGCGGCGGCTGCGGCGCGCATGA
>DATEKY010000624.1:0-4147 GCA_035277225.1 Xanthobacteraceae bacterium | reverse complement strand
ATCCACCACCGCGTCGAGCAGCGGCTGCACGCCCTTGTTCTTGAAGGCCGAGCCGCACAGCACCGGATAGAACGCGCCGGTGATCACCGCCTTGCGCAGCAGGCGCTTGATCGTCGCCTCGTCCGGCTCCTTGCCCTCGAGGAACGCGGTGAGCGCGTCGTCGTCGAGCTCGACCACCGCCTCGATCATCTTGTCGCGGTATTCCTTCGCCTGATCGGCGAGATCGGCCGGGATCTCCTCGTCGTGATACTTCGCGCCGAGTCCTTCGTCTTCCCAGACGACGGCCTTCATGCGCACGAGATCGATCAGCCCCTTGAACTGGCTCTCCGCGCCGATCGGAAGCTGGATCGCGACCGGCTTGGCGCCGAGGCGATCGACGATATCCTGCAGGCACTGGAAGAAGTCCGCGCCGATCTTGTCCATCTTGTTGGCGAAGACGATGCGCGGCACCTTGTACTTGTCGCCCTGACGCCAGACCGTCTCGGTCTGCGGCTCGACGCCCTGATTCGAATCGAGCACGACCACCGCGCCGTCGAGCACGCGCAGCGAACGCTCCACCTCGATGGTAAAGTCGACGTGGCCGGGGGTGTCGATGATGTTGAGGCGCTTGCCGTTCCAGAACGCGGTCGTCGCGGCCGACGTGATCGTGATGCCGCGCTCCTGCTCCTGCTCCATCCAGTCCATCGTCGCGGCGCCTTCGTGCACCTCGCCGATCTTGTGCGACTTTCCGGTGTAATAGAGGATCCGCTCGGTGGTCGTGGTCTTGCCGGCATCGATGTGCGCCATGATGCCGAAGTTGCGGTAGTCCTCGATCGCGTGATTGCGCGGCATTTTCTAGATCCTGTTCGCCGTTACCAGCGATAGTGCGAGAACGCGCGGTTCGCTTCCGCCATGCGGTGCGTGTCTTCGCGCTTCTTCACCGCGTTGCCGCGGTTGTTGGAGGCGTCGAGCAGCTCGGCCGAGAGCCGCTCCATCATGGTCTTCTCGTTGCGCTCGCGCGCCGCCGAGATGATCCAGCGGATGCCGAGCGCCTGACGGCGGTCGTTGCGCACCTCGACCGGCACCTGGTAGGTGGCGCCGCCGACGCGCCGCGAACGGACCTCGATCGCCGGCATCACGTTGTCGAGCGCCTGCTGGAACACCGCGAGCGGGCCGCCCTTGGTCTTGGTGTCGATGATGTCGAAGGCGCCGTAGACGATCGCCTCGGCGGCCGACTTCTTGCCCTGGTACATGATCGAGTTCATGAACTTCGACACGACCAGGTTCCCGAACTTCGGATCGGGATTGATTTCGCGCTTCTCTGCACGGTGACGACGAGACATCGCTCAGCCCTTCGCTTATTTCGGACGCTTCGCGCCGTACTTCGACCGGCGCTGCTTGCGGTTCTTCACGCCCTGCGTATCGAGCACGCCGCGCAGGATGTGGTAGCGCACGCCGGGCAGATCCTTGACGCGGCCGCCGCGGATCATGACCACCGAGTGCTCCTGCAGGTTATGCCCCTCGCCCGGGATGTAGCCGATCACCTCGAAGCCGTTGGTGAGGCGCACCTTGGCGACCTGGCGCAGCGCCGAGTTCGGCTTCTTCGGGGCCGTCGTGTAGACGCGGGTGCAGACGCCCCGCTTCTGCGGCGACTGCTGCAGCGCCGGCACCTTCTTGCGCGACTTCTGCGGCACCCGCGGATTGCGGATCAGCTGATTGATCGTCGGCATCGTCTCGCTTCACCCTCTTGGGATTTTCATCCCGCCAACGCAGCGCGGAAAATTCGCGCGAAAACATCAAGCGCACCGTCCGCTTGTTCTCGCGGAGGAGCGCTCAACCATTCACAGAGGACCGCGGTCGCCCGCGATCATGCACCGGTGTCTGACAACTCGCTGTCAGCGGCAGCGTTTGAGTTTCGTGGGTCGAGGCGCGATTGATGCGCCGTGCCGACTAAGAAGCTCACCGCCTGCCGGAAAGTGGGCGGGTTTTAGCTGCGCGACTCTGGGCTGTCAACCCTCGAAACACCCGAAATGACGCGGGTTTTTCGCATCCTGGCGGACGCCCCGCCCTGTCACTGAACCGGGCTGCCGGGCGGCGGCAGCTGGAATGTCCTCTCCTCCTCGACGCGATCAACGCCGTCGATCGCGCGCAGCTTTTCGACCTTGCCGGCATCGATCGAACCGCTCAGCACGCCGAGCGTCTTGTGGGTCTGTTCCACTTTCATTCCGGCCTTCGCGGCCGCCTTGGCGACCGTTCCGAGCTTCTTGAGATGCGAGTCGCTGACACTGAGCGTGAGACGGACTTTGGCCATATCTTGCGCCCTCTCGCCTTTCGCCACCCAATATGGGGGCGCCCCGCCGTAAAGGCGAGAGGGCGGCCGACAATTACGGGGCCTGCACCAGCCCCGCCCCCACGTCCCTCGCCGACAGGTTCAGCCGGCGCGCCGACTGGGTCAGCACGCTCATCAGCGACCGCCCGCGGAACGCGGCGTTCGACTGCGCCCAGAGCGCCGCGATGCCGGCGACATGCGGCGTCGCCATGCTGGTCCCGCTGATCGTGTTGTAGAGGTTCGGCCGCGGCCAGCTGGAGCGGACATCGACGCCCGGCCCGGCAATGTCGATCTGGCCGCCCTGCGGGTTGATGCCCTGGTTGGAGAAGAACGCCGTACGGAACGCGCTGTCGATGGCCGCAACCGCCATGATCGACGGACAGTTTGCGGGGTGCGACACCGGTTTGAGCGTCTGGGGTCGCCGGCTGTCGTTGCCGGCCGCCGCGATGATCAAGGTGCCGGCCGCGAGCGCGCGGCTCGCCGCCTGTTCGAAGACCTGCGAGAACGACTGGCCCGGCATGACGCCGGCGCCGAGCGACATCGACACGATGGCGCAGCGATTGGTCACCGCCCACTGGATGCCGGCCAGAATTCCCGCATCGCCGCCGCTGCCCTGGTTCGACAGGACCTTGCCGGCGAAAATGTCGGACTCGAACGCGACGCCGTAGCGCGGCAGGGTCCCGGGCCGCTTCGGCCCGCACGCCGTGCCGATGCAGTGCGTCCCGTGGCCGTTGCCGTCCTGCACGGCCTGCCCCTGGACGAAGGACTGCGAGGTGACGCGGCGGCCGGCGAAATCCGGATGTCCGAGGTCGAAGCCGGTGTCGAGCACCGCAACGCGAATGCCCTTGCCGGTGAAGCGCGAGGCCGGAACCTTGGTCGCCTGCAGCCCCCAGGTGAACTCGGTTTCGCTGACCAGCGGCGTGGCGCCTTCGGCCGCGAGCTCGCCGGCCGTCCCGGCGAGCTTGTCGTAGAGGTGATTGACCGCATCGCGGTAGCCGCGGAAGTAGTCGATCGGGACGCCGGTCGCGACCGCTGCCGGCTGCAGCGCGGCGGCCGACCAGGCCGGGAGGTCGTCGAAGGCATAGACGATCCGTTCCGGCTCGATCGCCAGGATGTCGCTATCCGCGGCCGCCGCCACCGACTGGATCTGCTCCGGCGGCGTGTTCACGACCGCGACGCCGAGATCGGGGAAGACCACGCCCTCGTCGCTCGCAAGCTTCGAGAGCTCGGGGGCTCCTTCCTTGAAATCGCTGGCGCTCGCCATCGCGACGCCCGCGGCCTTGCCGAAGTTGCGGATGCTCGCCGCTCCCGCGCCTTCGCGGAACAGCACCAGGTAACGTCCCGTGGTGCCTCCCTCCGGCCCGCCGGTCACACTCGCCGGAATTTGGGGATCGGCCGCCGGACGGCCGGTGTTCGAACTCGCTGACCTCGTGCGTGCACGCCGCGCCATGTGAACCTCCTGATACCGGGTTTCTGGTCCGGCGAGGATTGCACCTTCAGGCTGTATTCTTTGTGATCCCGCTCACAGTGGCCTGCGCGCCAACGTCGCAGCCAGCGCGCCGATTGAAAAAGCGAAAGGCCGCCTCGCGGCGGCCTTTCCATGGTGCGGATGTCGTCGCGTCGTTGCGCGAGCGCCTACTCGGCGGCCGGCAATGCCGCCGGCTGCTGTTCGGCGACCTTCGCGGCATGCTCGCGCTCGCGCTCCTCGAGGATGAGCGCATCGCGCTTGCCGGCGACCTCGCGCAGCGAGTTCATGATCGCGCCGGTGCCCGCCGGGATCAGCCGGCCGACGATGACGTTCTCCTTGAGGCCCTCGAGCGTGTCGTGCTTGCCGTTGAC
>DATEKY010000623.1:0-9229 GCA_035277225.1 Xanthobacteraceae bacterium | reverse complement strand
GTCGGATCCGACAGCCTCACGGTCGCGCGCGTCCCCGCCGAGACGAAAGTCACGCCCGGCGAGCAGGTGCGCATCTCGGCGCAGCTCGCACGATTGCATTTCTTCGATCCCGGCACCGAGCTGCCGATTACTGGGCATTAGGCGCTGACGCCCGCGATCGCGCTCTCCATCCGCTCACCCTGCGGCGAATTGGGCTAGCGGATTCGCCGCTCGCCCGGTTCGTGCGCCGCTTCGTCCGATCACATCAGGGGTATCGCACTCACCGCCAAATGCGCGTCATTGTGCTCCGACCGGCAGCGCCGCAACCGTTCAGTCACGACATCGCCGGTGTACGGCTGCAAGTCCGGGGACAGCATTCTGGCGACCGCCACGCCGATGTCCGGACGAGTCAGGTCGACGGAGAAAAGACGAATGCCTTTACGGCCGAGCCGCTCGGCAAAGTCCTCGAGCTGATCCGGCGCGGAGGAGGGCGGAGAAGGGAGCGTGGACAAAACCGAGGACCGGATCAGCTCGCAGGTTGATGCTGCAAAAGATGCGCGCTGGAGGTGCCGCCGATCGATGTCGTTGAGGGCGGAATCCCCGCGCTCCATGCGCTTGGCCTCGGACAGCGGCGCCGCCAGCTCCATCTGGCACATTTCGAGGATCGCGGCGCGCGCAGCGCCCGCCCAGTCGAGCCGCGCCGCGAGACCGCAAGCGAGGCCACGCCCGTCGCGATCGAGCGACACCGCGGCGACGGTCGGAATCTCCAGATCGGTCGTGATGTCGAGCAGAGAGGTGCGGCGCTCCGTGCCGTCTCGGCGCAGGGCCGCGATCAAGGGTGTGCCGGCGACAGCAGCCGGATGCTCGAGCGGGAACGCCCTGGGCTGCCTGCCGCCGAGCCACCACAGCGCGGCGGCATCGCGCTCGCACAATTCGAGCCCGGCGCGCAGCGCGGCCGACGCGAAGTCCGGTCCCGCGGCGACGCCGGCCGAGAGCGCTCCAACCGGCTCGATTGCGCGCTGCCCCGGCGGGCGGCGGATGCACAGGTCCGCCGGCAATGCGACGTCAGCGCCGGTCATGACATCGCGCGCATCGATCCAGTCGATATCGCCTTGGGCCATCACTTGCGCGATCCAGCCTGCGGTCACCGTGTTCGCCGACGCGCCGGCCGGCCGGATATCTCCCGGCCGCGCGCCATCCGACAGGCGATCCGCCGCTTCGCCGAGACACGAGACCAGCGCCGTTCCGAGCGTCTCGCCGCTTCCGGTCAGGCTGAGCCGCGGCGCCGCGTAGGCTTGCTGCTCATGGGGATTCAGGGACACTTCCGCGCCGACGCAACAGAAGCCGGGCGCCCAGGGTGACACGACGATGAAGGCCCGCACGAAGCGGTCCGCCAGCGCGGCGAGCGTGGGGGCGGTCCGACGGAGCCCGCCAAGCATTGCCGCGGCGGGATCCTGACCGAGATCGAGCGGGATCAGATGGGACATGGCTCCGGCGGCCCTGCGGCTTCATGCTTATGTCTTTCTACACGGAAATCGGCTTTGACGATTCCGGGGCCGGCGAAGAGTATGAGTTAGCTCACGTTGGATTCACGATGCCCGTGCCATGGTGTTTCGTAGGGGAACAGGATGGGGCATGCCATGACAGGTCATGGGGGTTTCTCGCTCGGCAAAAGTGCGGCTGAACGCGCACTGCGGCAGCCCAAGGATGCGGCTTCGTTGGCTGCTGCGGCACCCGCGGCTGCGCAACCCGGCCCAATCAACGGCCACCACACCGACATGGTGGGCTTCCGGCATTTTCTGGCAGATGTCCCGGCGACTGTGGCGCCCAACGGCAGCAATGAGCCGCCGGCCGAGAAAGTAAAAAAGCTGCGCCAGCTTGCGAAAGGCCTCGCGACCGTCGTCAAACGCGACTTCAGGTGGATGCCGCATTCGCCGGCTATCCTGAATCGATATCCCGGCGTCGAGGCATGGGAAAATCCCGGAATCCCCTCCGGCTACACGTATCTGCTTCAACTGATGGCGCACGATATCGTGTCGACGTCGTTTCCGGTTTCGGTCCTCGACGCCGACATGACGGCGGCGCGCAACATGCGCTCCGCGCCGCTGCAACTCGACACGATCTATGGCGGCGGACCGGCGGACTGTCCGCTGATGTATACGTCGGACGCAAACGGTGCCCCGCGTACGGCATTGCGGCTCGGCGCGATGGCGGCGGATCCGGCCGACGTTCCCATGGGCCGGCCGCTGCGCGACATTCCGCGGGTGAAGGCCCCCGAGGACAATGCCACGCCGGGGCTCTTGACCGAACCGCTCATCGCCGACGCGCGCAACGACAACAACGCGCTCATCTCGCAGACGACCGTGACGTTCCACATCCTGCACAACGCCATCCTGGCGCTGCTGCCGACCAACGATCCGGCAAGCGCGGACGATCCCGTCGAGGCGGCGTTCGAGCGCTTTCTCTGCGCGCGTGGCGCCGTCACGCTGATCTATCGCCGCATCATCCGCAAGGATCTCCTCGCGCGCATCCTGCATCCGACGGTGCACGCGCTCTACGACGTGCCCAAGCCGCCTTTCCTGGAGATGAACGCGGCGTCGCCGGGTGGCGATTTCCGCATCCCGGTGGAGTTTGCGGCGGCGGCTTTCCGCTTCGGCCACGCCATGATCAGGCCGTTCTACCGCTTCAACGACGCGCCGGGCGGTGGCGAATTCGGACTCCTGCGGGTGCTCGAGCAAAACTCGGCGCAGACGCCGATCCGCATGCCCTTCAGACGGGAGTGGATCGTCCGCTGGTCGAATTTCTTCGAGATCGACGGCAGCCGTCCGAACTTCAGCCGCAGAATCGGTCCGAACTTTAGTCCCGATATGCTGAACGTGTTCTTCCCTGCCGTCGACGATACCAGGCAGGCCGGCCTCGCATACCGCGATTTTATCTCGGGCGGCGTGCTCAATCTGCCGTCGGCGCAGGTACTGATCGCCAAGCTGCGCGACATTCGTCCCGGACTGATCGACAAATCGCCGTTCCTGAAGGGCGATGCCTATCGCCGGGACTTCACGGCATTCCTCACAGATTACCAGCAGAAGGGATTCCTGCCGGATGTCGCGGTCGACAGATTGGTCGACAGCACGCCGCTCGGCTTCTTCGTGCTGCTCGAGGCGGCGCTCGATCCGCAGACGCGCGGGCTCCGTCTGGGACTGCTCGGATCGATCATCGTTGCCGACGTCATCCACGCCGCCATGGCGCGCAATCCGGTGTTCGGCGAGGGCATCGCCAGCCTGCCGGACGCGCTCAAGGCACTGTGCCTGCGGACCTACAGCCAGAATCACCTGGCCGCCGTTCCGGACATCGGCTCGATGGCGGCCCTCATCAAGTTTGCCGCGCTAGGCAATCAGAAGCCAAGTTTCATCTGAGATCGCTCACGGAAAAAGGGAGACGTACAAATGCCGCTCGACCGATTGCGCGTTGCGAATATGGAGAACTGGGGCAACCTGGTGAAGGCGTGGGCCAAAGGCGAAAAGCCGAGGCCCGCGACTCTTGACGAGTTCCGCGACCAATGCGGCCTCGCCGACGTTGGCATGCACGTCCCGGCTTACGTGACCGCCGTCCAGTTCGCCCAGGCGCCGGGCAAGGAAACGCTGCTGTTGCGGCTGCCGACCGACGAGCTGGTGCGCGATTCCGAACAGATGCTGCAGCAGCAGGTCATCGGCTATACGATTCCGGATTTCTACAACCGCATCTTCGACCGCCAGACCGGACCGAGCATTCCGCCGACCGACGTCATGCGCGTCCACGCCGAGCGCATCGGCGACTACACCATGAGTGCGTGCATGTAGGCAGCGGCCTACCACTCGTGATGGCGGATCGGGTCGCTCGTGATGCCCGCGCCGATAACGCCCGCGCGCAGGCGTTCCCAGTCCTCCGGCCGGCTGATCGGATGACAGTGGAGAAGCCAGCGGCCGATCGTTCCGTCGGTCGGCCGCTCCTTGCCGCGCCATGCGAGACGCGTGACGTTGACGAAGCGGCGGCTTTCGCGTTGCGCTTCATCCTGCCGGCCAAGATGGAACAGGGCTGCGGCGCGCCATGCTGGCATCGTCTTGATGATATCGTTGGCGCGGTCGGTTGCGTCGACCACGCCGGCGTAGTCGCTGCACAGGAAGCGGATCATCGCATGGTACGCCCATTGCGTCGCGGTCGGCGCGAGCGACGCGTTGAGCGCGTCGGCGGCGAGGCGTTGCGCGTCGCCGAAGCGACCGCAGAAAGCGTTGAACAGCGCCGCGGACGTCAGTGTCCATGCATCGTTGTCGTTCAGCTCCTGCGCCAGATCCATATGCATCTCGGCCGGGAAATACTGCTTCGACATGGCGTAGGCCCAGCCGAGGCACAGCTGGGCGCGTGAATCGACCGGATCGAGCTGGACCGCGGTGCGCGCGAGTTCGAGGGTTCGCGCCGCCGTCTGCGGATCGCGGAACACGCCGGGATGCACGAAGTGCACGGCATTGTTCATCTGGACGAGGCTGCTGTAAGCCGGCGAGAAGTTCGGCGCCTCGCGGATCGTGTCCTCGAAGATCTGGGTGGCGCGGTCCCAGTTGTCCGGGCTGAAGCCGATGATCAGGTTCTGCCCGCGCAGCCAGCGATCGTAGCTCACGAGCGAGATGTCCGGCTCGGCCGCGATGCGCATCAGCCGCTCGGTCGTCAGCTGAACGTTCAGCGAGATCGCGATCCGCTTGACGATGCGCTGCTGCGCTTCGAACCAGTTCTCCAGGCTCAGCTCGAAATTTTCGCTCCAGATGTACTGACCGGTGGTCTTGTCGCGCAGGGTGAGGACGACGTTGACGGTGTCCTTGAGCTGGTAGGCCGTGGCGTCGATTCCGTACACGGTCGACAGCCCGGACGTGCCGGCCGGGAATGAAACCTGCGAGACGTTGTCCGCGACGATCCACTCGCGGAAGCGAACCAGGCACGCAATCAGATGATGCCGGAAGCCGGGCACCAGGTGCAGCTTGTCCGGCCCGACGCCGTTCATCTCGAACAGGTTCAGCACCAGCGCGATTTTGGTTGCAGGCCTCGTCGGCTGCGCCGGAAACGGCAGCGGCGGCGCCTCGCCGGCCGCGCGTTCGCCGCTCGAGGCGGCTTCGTCCGGCGGCGCGACCGGCGCGGACTGGATCTCGATGCTCCCCTGCTTGATCTCCGCCACCAGCTGCTGGGTCTTCGCCGACGGCTCCATTCCGTATTCTTCGTCGAGCAGGTCCCACAGCGCCTTGTAGACGCGCAGCGAACCGGAGACGTCTCCTTCGGCGGCGCGCGCCTGCATCAGATAGCGGCAGGCCTCCTCGTGCGTCGGGTCGAGATTGATGGTCGCCTCGGCCAGGCGCTTCTTGTTGCGGACGTCGCTCTCGCCGACCAAGCCGGCCTCGAGGCCGCGCAACAGGCGCTCCTGGAGCGTCTGGCGCTTGGCAAGCAGCCAGACGCGGAACTCGGGATCGATATCCTCGAAGCCGGCCAGCAGGGTCTCGGCGAGGCGCGGGACGTTGAGCAACAGCGGATGGACGCGGTGGTTTTCAGCCTCCGTGATCACCGCCAGCAGGTCGATGTCGACGCTGTGCGAATCCAGTTCGATCGCCAGCTTCTCGGTCTGCAGCCCGTGATAACCGGCCTCCGACAGCGACTGACGCAGATCGCGCAGCGTCTGGCGCAGCGAGGCCCGAGCCTTGTGCTCCTCGGACTCGCTCCAGAACAGACCGACAAGGCGCTCACGGGTTTCCTGCCGGCTTTCGCTCAGCGCGACGAACGCCAGGACTGCGCGGGACTTGCGGCTCTTGAGCTTGACGTCGTGCCCGTTAACGGCAAGCGACATGTTGCCCAGCACGGAAATCGAGAGCCCATTTCCGAGAGTCGACGCTGACTGATCTCTGATTGCATCCTTAGAGATGCGCGACCTAGATAGAGTCACCATCATCCCGAACCCAAATATCGCTTGCGTATCTATAGTTTAGGTCCGTGCCGCGGCGCAACTGCGCGCCGCGACTTCGCCGAATGGTTGCCGCGCGCTGTTGCTTGTCGATCCCGTTGAATCGTGCCCTCCCGTCTACGCGGCGCATGCGTGCCGGTCTCTCGGCGTGGCCCGACGCGGTCGGACGCGCCGGGTTCCCGGCGGCGAATCACGCTCGCTTCACGTTGGCCCCATACGATCGCTGACAACTCCCGGGTGCCAAAGAGCCTCGGGCGGGGAGGCGGGGAATGTCGCAAGGGGGATTCGTCGTCGCGATGGCCGCAACCGTCGGCATCGCCAATTACGAGAAGCCGGCCGACATCATCAGGCGCATGAGGCGATGGGCGGTCGTTTCACGATTCGGGCCGGAGAACGAATATCTGACGGTGTCAGTCGCGGAAGCGATGTCGCAGGAGCAGACCGAAGGGCCGATCGGCCTCGCACCGGCCAAGACGGTGCTCGGCCTTCTCGTCTCGGAAGATGAACCCAATGGCGAAAGCACGTTTCTACTGCTGCGGCGCCTCCCGCCCGGGATCAAGATCGCAGGGCTTTATTTCCCCGCCGAAGGATATGCCCAGATCAGCGGGACCTTCGACTCGCTTCAGTTGCGCACCAAAGGGCGGCATGCGCACAGCCGCGGATTGCTGAACGGGCAGGACATTCGCGTCGACGTCCCCGACCCCGCGCCGGGCGCGAAATGGACCATGGCCTGGCACATCGAGGGGGCACGCCGGCCGTGGGCCGGGGAGTTCTTCTCATCCGCGCAACGTCCGCAATAGGTCTCGCTTCATGCGGCATGTCCATTCACGGCGTCATCACGGGTCCATCACGGCAGCGATCGATAATCGGGCGCATCGACAAGTTACACCGCTCGGGCCGCTCTTCGCCGACAACGCTCTTGGCCCGGCTGATTCTGGAGATGTGCCTTGATCTCGATTTGCAAAAGCCCCGCCGCAGCACTGTCCGCCAAGGCGATCATGCTCGGCAATCATCCGTTGTTCAGCGAGCTAGGGCGCGACGCGCGTGGGCGCGTTGCGGCCTATGCGACGATGCGCCATGTCGCGCGCGGTGAAACCATCTTCATGAAAGGCGACGCCGGAGCTTCGCTTTTCGCGGTCTGCAGCGGCACGGTCGAGGTGGTCGTTCCCTCCGCCGAGGGAAAGAGTGCCGTGATCAATCTCGTCAAGGCGGGAGAGATTTTCGGAGAAATCGGGCTGCTCGACGGCCACCTGCGAACCACCGATGCGCTGGCGTTCACCAATTGCACGCTGATGGTGCTCGAGCGCAGGGACCTGCTTCCGCTGATGCGCGAGCAGCCGGAGATCGCCGTCAGGCTGCTTGAAATCCTGTGCGGACGCATCCGCCAGACGACGGAGCAGATCGAGGAGATGATGTTCCTCGATCTCGAGAGCCGGCTCGCGAAGACGCTGCTGCGCCTGGAGCGCTCGTCGCAAACGCCCGCGCGCGTCTCGATCACGCAGCGTACGCTGAGCGAGATCGTCGGTGTGTCGCGCGAAGAGACCAACAAGCAATTGCAGGTCTGGCGCAAGGACAACATCGTGGACCTCGAGCGCGGCAGCATCGTGGTGTTGCGAGCCGAAGCGCTGGCGCGGATCGCCGCGGCGTAACCTCTGCGGCGGTCGCGCGCCCTCTGCCCCCGCGCCGCGACCGCCCCCTTTGCAACCAATCCCCCCAACCCGGCGATTGTCCCGTCGGCCCATTCGTTGCTACGCTCCGGCCCGGCGACAAAACCGCGGAGGGGTCGATGCGTAAGCAAGCTTGGCTGCTGACAGTCAGTGCATTGGGGGTGGTGGCGAGCGTCGCATTCGGGGCTGCGAACGCGCAGGACAAGACGATCAAGATCGGCGCGCTGTTTCCGATGTCCGGGCCGGGCGCCTATTTCGGCGCGCAGGACAAGCAGGGTGTCGAGCTCGCGCTCGAGCAACTGAACAAGGCCGGGGTCAACGGCTACAAGTTCGCCATCCAGTATGAAGACTCGGCGTGCTCGCCGCTGCCGGCCTCGCAGGCCGCCAAGCGCCTGATCGACCAGTACAAGCCAGACGTCATCATCGGCGAGGAATGCTCCGACGCGACGCTCGCCATCATGCCGATCGTCGACGCGGCCAAGGTGCCGATGATCAACGCCGGCTCGTCCTCGATCAAGATCACCGATCCGGGCAACCCCTACACCTTCCGCATCATGCCGAACGAGGTGATGCAGGGCGTCGACATCGCGACGCAGGCCTACAACAAGCTCAAGGCGCGCACCGCGGTGCTGCTCTACGAGAACACCAATGCCGGCATCGGCAACGCCAAGGTATTCAAGGACACCTTCGAGAAGCTCGGCGGCAAGATCGTCGCCGACATCGGCTTCGGCCGCGACGTGAACGACTTCACCTCGATCGCGACCCGTATCGCCGGGGTCGGCAAGGTCGACGTGATCCCGACCTACACGCTCGAGGGCCAGGGACTGAAGATTACCCAGGCGCTGGCGCAGGCCGGCGTGGTGAAGGGCGGCGACGGGCCGGCCATTCAGCTCGGCACCATCTGGCTGCCGTTCGGCTTCGAGCAGAAGGCCGGCAAGGCCGCGCTCGGCTACGTGCGCATCGTGCAGTTCGATCCGACCGACCAGCGCGACATGGTGAAGAACTTCGTTTCGAGCTTCAAAGCCAAGTTCAACGCCGATCCGACGCATATCAACGCGCATGCCTACGACCAGATCCTGCTGATCGGCGACGTGGTCAAGCGCGGCGCCAAGGACGCGCAGTCGATCCGCGATCAGCTCGCGGCGACGAAAAGCTTCGTCGGCGTGACCGGCAGCGTCGAATTCGACAAGAACAATCAGAACATCAAGATGGACACGATCCACTACATGGAGACCAAGCCGGACCTGTCATGGAACGCGCTGAAGTGGAATTGATGCTCCGTTCCTCATGGTGAGGGGCGGTGCGCAGCACCGCGTCTCGAACCATGGCGCGAGGCGACGGCGGTGCGTTTGGCCATCCTTCGAGACGCGCGGCCATAAGCGCGTTTACGCGCGTCTGCGACGCGCTATGGCCGCGCTCCTCGGGATGAGGATCTAGGCTACCCGAACGCGCCGTTAGCGACCGCGTGCTCGACGCAGCGCGTCACATGCGCGACCAGAACAATCTTGGCCGCAGCAGCGTCGCGCTTGAGCGCGCAATCGAGCAGCGCCTGGTGCTGGCGCGCGGGCTCCTCGCCGCGATAGTTCAGCACGATCATCTGGTAGCGGAAATA
>DATEKY010000622.1:0-2923 GCA_035277225.1 Xanthobacteraceae bacterium | reverse complement strand
GTGATCGGCTATGCGACCCAGCAGGGCAAGCGCTCTTACGCGGCGCTCATTCCGGACAATGCCTATGGCACCGTGGTGCAGGCCGCGTTCCAGCAGGCGGTCGCGCGCGGCGGCGGCCGCGTCGTCGTGATGGAGCGCTATCCGCTCGACCGCACGCAGCTGCAGGGACCGGTGCAGCGCGTCGCGCAGGCGGCGCGCCAGGTCGATGCGATCTTCATTCCGGACGGTGCGGACTCGGTCGCCGCGGTGGTGCAGTCGCTCGCCGCGGCGGGCGTGCCGCGCAAGCAGCTGATCGGAACCGGCCTGTGGGAGGACCCGCGGCTCGCCTCCGAGCCCGGCGCGCAGGGCGGCTGGTTCGCGACGCCCGATCCCTCGGGCTACCGTGCCTTCTCGGGCCGCTATCGCCAGCGCTATGGGCAGGACCCGGTGCGCCCGGCGACGCTCGCCTACGACGCGGTGTCGCTCGTCGCCGCGCTGGTCAAGACGCAAGGGCCGGCGCGCTTCGCGCCCGAAACGCTGACCAATCCGTCGGGCTTCGCTGGGATCGACGGTGTGTTTCGCTTCCGCCCCGACGGCACCAACCAGCGCGGCCTCGCCGTCATGCGGGTGGCGCCATCCGGCGGGCAGGTGGTCAGCCCGGCGCCGAAATCGCTCGGAGCGGGCGGTTAATCCTGTTCGCCCGGCAACGGTTGGGACTTTGGACTTTCCATTTTTAGTTCGGACATGACGCGTGTTGGGAAGCTCACGCGGCCGTCCAGCGGAACACGACCCAACCGAACATCCTCGGCAGTCCTTTTCAGGCTGCTATCAATCAGCTCAATGAGCTCGCGATCTGTAAGGTGCTTCATTTTCCGGCGGCTCCGGCCGTCACGCCGCCAGATCGGCCACCACCGCGTCGAGCACCGGGAAGCCCGCGGGCGTGACGCGCAGGCGGCCGTCGCGGGTCGACTCGACGAAGCCCTCGCCGCGCAGCGCCGCGATGCGCGTGTCGTCGAGCGGGCGATCCGCGAGCGCCGCATAGCGCTGCGGGTCGATGCCTTCGGCGAGACGCAGTCCCATCAGCAGGAACTCGTCCGCCTGTTCGGCGCGCGTCAGTGGCTCGTCCTCGACCAGGCCGTGGCCGCTCGCCTCGACGCGCATCAGCCACGACTCCGGGCGCTTCTCGGTCGCGGTGGCGTAACGCTTGCCGTCGACCAGCAGCCGCCCGTGCGCGCCAGGCCCGACGCCGGCATATTCGTGATAGCGCCAGTAGACGAGATTGTGCCGGCACTCAGCGCCCGCGCGCGCGTGGTTGGAGATTTCGTAGGCCGGCAGGCCGCGCGCCGCCGCGACCTCCTGGGTGACATCGTAGAGCACACGCGCGGAATCGTCGTCGGGCGTGATCAGCTTGCCGGCCGCATGCAGCGCCGCGAACGGCGTGTCCTGCTCGATGGTCAGCTGATAGAGCGAGAGATGCTCGGCGGCTTCGTCGATCGCGCGCGCGAGCTCGGCGCGCCACGCCTGTGGCGTCTGCCCCGGCCGCGCATAGATGAGATCGAACGAGTAGCGCTCGAACGCGCTGCGCGCGATCTTCACGGCGTCGAGCGCTTCGCTCGCGCTGTGCAGGCGGCCGAGCCCCTTGAGCGAGGCATCGTCGAGTGCCTGCACGCCGAGCGACACGCGGTTGACGCCCGCCGCGCGATAGCCGCGAAAGCGCGCCGCCTCGACGCTGGTCGGATTGGCTTCGAGCGTCACCTCGACGTCGGGCGCGACCGTCCAGTGTTTGCCGATCGTGTCGAGGATCGCGCCGACCGTCTCGGGCTTCATCAGCGACGGCGTGCCGCCGCCCATGAAGATGCTCGACACCGTGCGTGCGCCGATCCGCGCGGCGGTCGTCGCGATCTCCGTCGCGAAGGCGCGCACATAGCGCTCCTCGTCGACCCCCGCGTGGCGCACGTGGCTGTTGAAGTCGCAGTAGGGGCACTTCGACAGGCAGAACGGCCAGTGCACGTAGACGCCGAAGGCCTCGGGCTGAGTCGTCATAAGTCGAGCTTATGGCAGCTTCGGTCCGGGTCGTCACCTTTGGCTGACGATCCGTTAACCGGCAGGCGCTTGGCGCGAGGCGGGTTCCGCGCCGTGACGCTCAGCGCCGGGTCAGGCACGCGTCCGCGAGCTTCAAGAAGGCGCGCGCGCGATGCGACAGGCCTTGCCCCTTGGGCGGCAGGCCGTGCTTTTCGTCGCTCGTCATTTCGCCGAACGTGAGATCGAAGCCGTCGGGCAGGAACATCGGGTCATAGCCGAAGCCTTTCTCGCCGCGCGGCGGCCACACTAGGGTGCCGTCGACCTTGCCCTCGAATTCCTCGACATGCCCGTCCGGCCAGGCAACGCACAGCACCGAAACGAAATGCGCCTTGCGCTGCGCCGGCGTGAACGCGTCGCGCTCGCGCAAGCCGGCCTCGACCTTCTCCATCGCGTGCTTGAAATCCTTCGCCTCGCCGGCCCAGCGCGCCGAGTAGATGCCGGGCGCGCCGTCGAGCGCGTCCACCGCGAGCCCTGAATCGTCGGCGAACGATGGAAGTCCCGAAGCCTGTGCCGCCGCCTCGGCCTTGATGCGGGCATTCGCCGCGAAGGTTGTGCCGGTCTCTTCCGGTTCGGGCAGGTTCAGCTCGCTCGCCGACACCGCCTCGACGCCATGCAGCGCGAGCAGCTCGCGCATCTCGGCGAGCTTGCCCTCGTTATGCGTGGCGATGACGAGGCGGCCTGTGATGGCGCGGTGCATCTCACATCACGGCGAGCTTTTGCAGGTCGACCAGCTTGCCGATCCCCTTGCGCGCAAGGCCCATCAGCGAGAGCAGCTGCTCCTCGCTGAACGCGACCTTCTCGGCGGTCGCCTGCACCTCCACGATATTGCCGGCTCCGGTCATGACGAAATTCGCGTCGGTGT
>DATEKY010000621.1:0-10597 GCA_035277225.1 Xanthobacteraceae bacterium | reverse complement strand
CCGCCGACCGTGTCCTGCAGCGCGCCCGCCGTTCCCTTGTAGGGCACGTGCTGCATGTCGATCCCCATGCGCGCCTTGAACATCTCCATCGTCAGGTGCGCCGCCGCGCCCACGCCCGATGAGGCGAAATTCAACTCGCCGGGCTTGGCCTTGGCCAGCGCCACCAGCTCCTTGATGTTGTTCGCCGGCAGCGCGTTGTTCGCGATGATGATCAGCGGCGCGACGCTCATCAGCGACACGTAGGAGAAGTCCTTCTGGGTGTCGTAGGGCAGCTTCGGATTGAGCGTGGCGTTGACGGCATGCGCCGCGATCACGGTGCCGAAGGTGTAGCCGTCGGGCGCCGCTTTCGCGACCACGTCGGTGCCGATGATAGCGTTGGCGCCCGGGCGGTTCTCGAAAATGACCGGCTGGCCGAGTGCTTCGGAGATCTTCTGCCCGACCGTGCGCGCCATCAGGTCGGTGTAGCCGCCCGGCGTGTAGGGCACGACCATGCGGATCGGCTTGTTCGGCCAGCCTTGCGCGAAGGCGCTGGAAGACAAGGCGGCCACGACGGCGAACGCCGCGAGGCCACGTGCAATGGTCATGATGTCGCTCCCTGCGCCGTCGGGACGCGGCGCTTTCAGGCCGACATCAATCGCGTTTTCCGCAAGGGTGCAAGCGTGTCCGCTGTGCGGAATGCTCCGGTGTCATCCCGGGGCGCGACGAAGTCGCGAACCCGGGATCCATGGGATCACCGGCCTCGCGATTTCGCTCCAGTGGTGGTTTATGGGTCCCGGCTCGCGCGTTGCAAGCGACGCTTGGCCGGGATGACAGCGGCGCCAAGCCTACTGAATAATCTCTTTGCGCTCGTAATTGATCACGAACATCGAGGGATCGAGCTTCTTGCCGAGATCGAGATTGTAGAGCGCGACCGTGGTGTCGTAGCCCTGCGGGTCGGTCACAGTCCATTGCTTGAGCTGCGTGTCCTTGGCGGAGAACATCAGCAGCACCTTGTGGGTGCCGCCGAGCGTGTGCTTCTCCTCGAGCAGCAGGCTGAGGAAGGTATCGTCGGCCGATACCGACACCACGTTGGTCTCGCGCAACAGGTCGATGCGGTCGGCGAGCAGGAAGCGTAGCGGCGTCTGCGACAGCGGATAAAGATCCTGCGTGTCGAGCTTGCGGTCGCGAATTACCACCGAATTGCCGTCGGCGACCAACTCGATCGGGCTCGGCGGATTGTACTCGAAGCGGATGCGGCCGGGCTTCTGCAGGTAGAGCTTGCCTTCGGAGCGCCGCCCGTCCGGACCGACCTGGACGAAGTCGCCGATCATCGTCTGCACGCTCATCAGGTACATGTTGACCCGGTCGATCAGCGCGCGCTGGTTGCCGTCGAACGCGGTCGTGGTGCCGGGGTTGGAGAAGCCCGGAATCTTGAACGGAAACAGGTTGTTCGACTGCGCGGGCGGGGCCGGCTGAGCCCGCGGGCCGCTATTTTGCGTGACCGGCGGCGGCGGCACGGTGGATTTCTTCTGCGCCGGCGGCACCGGGGTTGGCTGCGCCGATGCGGCCACAGGCGCGAGCGCGAGGCAGATGCCGATCAACAGGGCCGGGCTTTGCATGCTTCAAATCTCCCGCCACTTCGCTAGTTCGACGCTGTGGCGATTTCGCGGCTCTTGGCGACGCACGACCCTTCCGAACACGGATCATGCCTAGCACAACACGGAGCCAAGTTCCCGGCTCAATACTGGGCGTGCTCGGGCTCGCCCACCAGAATCTCGCGTTTTCCGGCGTGATTGGCCTGCCCGACGATGCCTTCCAGTTCCATCTTTTCCATCAGCGAGGCGGCGCGGTTGTAGCCGATCTGCAACCGGCGCTGGATGTAGCTGGTCGAGGCCTTGCGGTCGCGCATCACGATTGCCACCGCCTGGCTGTAGAGATCGTTGGTCTTGCCCATCTCGGAATTGTCGAACACGGATGCGTCGCCACCCTCTTCGCCGTCTTCCGGCTCGTCGCTGACCGTGACCGCCTCGAGGTATTGCGGCGTCCCCTGCGATTTCAGGTGGCGGACGATCTTCTCGACCTCCTCGTCGGAGCAGAACGGGCCGTGCACGCGGCTGATGCGCCCGCCGCCCGCCATGTAGAGCATGTCGCCTTGGCCGAGCAGTTGCTCGGCGCCTTGTTCGCCCAGGATGGTGCGGCTGTCGATCTTCGAGGTGACCTGGAACGAGATGCGGGTCGGGAAATTCGCCTTGATGGTGCCGGTGATGACGTCGACCGAGGGACGCTGCGTCGCCAGGATGACGTGGATGCCGGCGGCGCGCGCCATCTGGGCGAGACGCTGGATCGCGCCCTCGATGTCCTTGCCGGCGACCATCATCAGGTCGGCCATCTCGTCGACGATGACCACGATGTAGGGGATCGGCTCGAGCTCCAGATCCTCCTTCTCGTAGATCGCTTCGCCCGATTCCTTGTCGTAGCCGGTGTGCACCGTGCGGCTGAGCGTCTCGCCCTTCTGCTTCGCCTCGACCACGCGCGCGTTGTAGCCGTCGATGTTGCGCACGCCGAGCTTCGACATCTTGCGATAGCGCTCCTCCATCTCGCGCACCGCCCATTTCAGCGCGACCACCGCCTTCTTCGGGTCGGTGACCACCGGCGTCAGCAGATGCGGAATGCCATCGTAGACGGAGAGCTCGAGCATCTTCGGATCGATCATGATGACGCGGCAGTCGTCGGGACGCAGCCGGTACATCAGCGAGAGGATCATCGTGTTGATGGCGACCGACTTGCCCGAGCCGGTGGTGCCGGCAATGAGCAGATGCGGCATGCGGGCGAGGTCGACGATCACCGGATCGCCGCCGATGGTCTTGCCGAGGCACAGCGGCAGCCGCGCCTGGGTGTCGGTGTAGTGATCGGCCGAGAGCAGCTCGCGCAGCAGCACCTTCTCGCGCTTCGGATTGGGCAATTCGATGCCGATCGCATTGCGCCCGGGCACGACCGCGACGCGCGCCGACACCTTGCTCATCGAGCGCGCGATGTCGTCGGCGAGCCCGATCACGCGCGATGACTTGATGCCGGGCGCGGGCTCAAGCTCGTAGAGCGTGACCACCGGCCCCGGATGCGCATTGATGATCTCGCCGCGCACGCCGAAGTCGCCGAGCACGCTTTCCAGCGCCTTGGCGTTCTCCTCGATCGCCTCGGTCGAGAGCGTCGCGCGGTCGCTTGCCTTCGGCGCGGTCAGCAGCGCAAGCGAGGGAAGCTCGTAGCCGCCCCTGCGCTTCACCACGGGCTTCGGTGCCGGCTTGGCGCGCTTCTTCGGCGCCTCCTCCTCCTCCTCGGCGATCTCTTCTTCCTCCTCGATCTCGTCGGCCTGATCCTGTGCCGGATTGGAGTAGGCCTCGATGTGCGGTTCGACCAAGGTCACGGCGGAGGGATCGCGCCGCAGCGGCACCACGCGCGAGCGCCGGCGGAACAGGCCCATCAGCAGCGACGGCAGCAGCGCGAGGTGCGCCTTGACGCTGTAGCCGAGGTGATAGACCCAGCCGAGCGAGACGAAGCTGCGCTTCTCCGCCGGCTCTTCTTCCCCGTCCTCGTCGTGCTCTTCCGCCTTGACCGGCTTGGAGGCCTTCCTGGGTTTTGCCGGCGCTTCGCTGGCCTCGTCGTCCTCCGTCTTGTGCCAGCCGAAGCCGGCGGCGAGCGCGAGCACGAAGAATGCCGCGATGCCGATGACGATCGCGACGGTGAAGCGCGCCGCGCCCGACAGCGGTGCGCCGAACAGCCAGGCGGGCGCGCGCAGCAGCGCATCGCCGACTACGCCGCCGAGCCCGGTCGGCAGCGGCCAGGCCTTGCTCGGCGGCAGGCACGAGGCGAATGCCGCGGCCGCGAGCGCACCGACGATCCAGAGCACGACGCGCATGCGCTCGCGGTCGAGCGGGCGGTGCATGACGAGGCGCCAGCCCCAGGCGGCGACCGGAAACAGGAATGCGATCGTCGCGATGCCGAGCAACTGCATCATCAGGTCGGCGCCGGCCGCACCGGTCAGGCCGAGCATGTTGCGTACCGGCGCGTTGGTGGCGTGGCTGAGCGAGGGATCCTGCACCGACCAGGTCGCGAGCGCGACCGCCGCGATTCCGGCAAGGCCGAGCAGCACCGCGCCGGCCAGCTCGTGCAGCCGGCGGCGCAGCGCGGCGCGCAGCTCGTCCGACACGTAGTCGGTGGTCGACAGTGTGTAGCGCATCGCCGGCATGGCGCGCTCCTACCCGAGAACCGCAACGAGGCGATGCAACGCGTCCGCCGTCACATCGCGATCCTGAACCATGGCGATGCGGATATAGCCGTCGCCTGGGTTGAAGCCGTCGGCCTGCGGCCGCGCCGCGTAGTTGCCCGGCAGCACGCGCAGGCCGGCTTCCTTCCACAGCTTCACCGTCGCGCCTTCGCTGCCGCCGTGCTGCGACACGTCGAGCCAGAGGAAGAAGCCGCCGGGCGGGCGCTTGTAGCCGTAGCGATTGCCGATGATCTGGTCGGCGAGATCGAACTTCGCTCGATAGAGCGCGCGGTTCTCCTCGACATGAGCCTCATCGTTGTAAGCCGCGATCCCGACCTCCTGCGCCGGCACCGGCACCTGCGGCGCCGCGACCGAGCGCAGATCGAGGAACGGCTTGATGAAGGTCCTGTCGCCAGCGATGAAGCCCATGCGCAGGCCCGGCAAGCTTGAACGCTTCGAGAGCGAATGAAACACCGCGACGTTGGCGAAGTCCGGACCGGCCTGTTCGAGCATGCCGGGGGGCGCGTCCTTCCAGTAGATCTCCGAGTAGCACTCGTCCGCGAACAGCATGAAGCCGTGGCGGCGCGCGAGCGCGATCAGCCGCTGCAGATAGGCGGCATCGGCGATCGAGCCCTGCGGGTTGGCGGGCGAGGCCAGGTAAAACGCCGCGGTGCGTGCGAGCAGCTCGGGCGCGAGCGCGTCGAGATCGGGCAGGAAGCCGTTCGCCGCGGTGGCGTCGAGATAGACCGGATCGCAATCGGCCGCGACGGCGCCCGCCGCATAGACCGCATAGAACGGGTTCGGGATCAGCATCGCGGGCTTGCCCGGGCGCGGCTTGACCCAGCGCTTGGCGGCAATGGCGGCGAGGAACAGGCCTTCGCGAGTGCCGGACAGCACCAGGATTTCGCTCGCCGGATCGATCGGGCGCGCAAGCTTGTAGCGGCGGTTGAGCCAGCCAGCGGCCGCCTGACGGAAGCGGTCGGTGCCGGCATTGGCCGGATAGCGGCCGAAATCCGAAAGATGCGCGGCGAGAACCGGCCCGACGAACGACGGGATGGGGTGCTGCGGTTCGCCGACCGCGATGTTGATCGCGGGCTGGCCCGGCTCGATGCCGGCCAAAAGCTCGGCGAGCCGCACGAACGGCGAGCGCGCGTCAGCAGGCCGAGCGGAGGGTGTCGCGCGTTCGGTGACGTTCATGGACCAATTGCGGGCGGGCACGCCCCGCCGGGGCATAACCATAGGAGGGGGCAGGTTAAGGCGCGATTAACCATCGGGGAGCGGGGGAAAAATGTGGCGTTCTCAATCGCTTCCGCCAGTCCAGGGACGTCGGGCAGCGACCTTCATATACCGTGGCGCTTGTTCGCGGCGGCGACGACTTCGTCGGGCACATATTCGCCCCGCTCGGCCTCGGCTAACCCCTCGCGGATCGCCGCACGCGTCGCCTCGTCGATCGGAAAGTCGGCCGCGTCGTCCTCGACTTCACGTGGTGTGGTCATGAAGGTTGATTATCACGAATTTCATTTCGGCTCCGAACGAAAAGCACCGCGATCGCCAGCAACCCGGCGGTGGCGATCACCGGCGCCTCGGGCGACTCCATCGTCCACAGCGTCAGGCCGCTGATGATGCACCATAGGAGTGGAAGAATCAGGAGAAGCCAGTTCGGCCGTGTTGCGGCAATGAGCACGCCGAGCGTCGCGATGACGGTTGGATCGGGCGCGAGGCCGAAGATCTCCGCCTGCATCCACGGGCGGCCGGAGATCGGCGCGATCAGCGGGTGAAGTACCAGCGCGTAGATGATGAGTGAGATGCCGATCCATCGTGGCGAATCGAACCGCAGCCGATCCCGGATCACGCCGGTCCAGATCAGTAGCGCTGCCTGAAGCGCAAAACCGATGGCGTAATAGCGCGCCGCGAAGTTGATCGGATCGTAGCGCTGCAGCATGTAGGCCCAGGCGACGATCAGCCAGAGGGCTGCCAGGATCGTGGCGATCACGCGGCCGCTCCACGGGGTACCGCGAACGATCAGAAAAAGAATCACGAGCCCAGCCGCGAGCGTCGCGATCTGCAGCGGCCACACGTCGGCGTTATAGAGCTCGAACAGCCGATAATACGTGCGAGCCGAGAACAGCAGGAAGCTGCTGAGTGAATAGGTCCACCACTCCGACATTATTTCTGCTCGCGCATGATCTTGTCCGAAAACCGGTGCCCACTTTTCAGGATCATGCGCGCTAAATCTTCGCCACGTGCGCGACGAGCTTCGCGCGCCACGCCGCATCGGGCAGTGGATCGCGCGCCGCGCCGACATTCTCCTGCACGTGATCGACGCGCGTGGTGGCAGGGATCGCGCAGGTCACCGCCGGATGCGAAATGATGAACTTCAGGATGAGCTGCGCCCAGCTCGTCGCGCCGATCTCGGCGGCGAAGGAGGGCAGCGGCTTGCGCATGATCGTCTTCACCAGGTCGCCCTCGCGGAACGGCCGGTTGACGATCACCGCGATGCCGCGCTCGCGCGCGAGCGGCAGGATGCGGCTTTCCGCCTCGCGGTCGAGCACGTTGTAGCTCACCTGCACGAAGTCGAGCGGCTGGCTCGCCATGATCTTCTCGACCTCGCTGTGGCGGCGGCCTTCCGACGTCGTGATGCCGACATAGCGCACCTGGTCGGCGGCCTTCATGGCGAACAGCATGCGCAGGTGTTCTTCCCAGGCGAGCAGGTTGTGCACCTGCAGCAGATCGAACTTCGGAACGCCCCAGAATTTGCGCGAGGCCTCGATCTGTGCCGGGCCGCGCGAGGCGGACGACGTCCACACCTTCTCGGCCGAGAACAGATTGGGCGCGGGAAATTTCTTCAGCGCGTAACCGATCACCGGCTGCGAGGAGCCATACATCGGTGAGGAATCGATCATGCGTCCGCCGGCCGCGAAGAACGCGCGCATCACGTCGGCGCAGCTGTCGCGCGCCTGCGGATCGTTGCCGACATTGAAGGTGATCCAGCTGCCCAGCCCGACCAGCGGCAGCGCTTCGCCGCTCGAGGGGATTTTTCGCGTGAGGACCGCGCCCTGTGCATTCGCCTGCGGAACGAACGCAGCGGCTCCAGCTGCGGCGAACAGGCGCAGGGCGTCGCGTCGATCGACCGTTTTCATCGCAGTCTCCGTCTGCGCGGCGCGACATGTCGCACGGGACATTCCGCCACACGATCTGGCGCGGTCAATGCGCTGTCCTATCTCACCGCAGGGGCGCTTCCAGGGACAATGCAGCATGTTCGACGCAACGCGTCTTCTCGATCAATTCCTTGGCGGCCAGCAGGCTCCATACGACAACCGGCAACAGCCGCAGAGCCAATCACAATTCGGCGACATCGCGCGCAACATCGGAACTTCGCTCTCCGGCAACCTCGGCGGCATCGGCGGCGGTGCGCTGGCGGGCGGGCTCGCGGGAATCCTGCTGGGGACGAAACAGGGCCGCAAGATCGCCGGAACCGCCGCCACTGTCGGTGGCATGGCGCTGATCGGCGCGCTTGCCTATGGCGCCTACCGCAACTGGCAGGCCGGCCGCGCGCCCGCGCATAACGACGCGACGCGGCCGAGCGTGCCGCTGTTGCCGCCGCCGCGCGACACGCCGTTCAATCCCGCAAGCGAGAGCGAACAGCAGTCGCTGGGCAAAAGCCTGATGCGCGCGATGATCGCTGCGGCGAAATCCGACGGTCACGTCGATGCGGCAGAGCAGGCGAACATTTTCGCCGAGATGGACAAGCTCGATCTCAGCGCGGAGGAGAAGGCGTTCGTGCTCGACGAATTGCGCAAGCCGCTCGACGTCGATGCGGTCGCACAGGGCGCGCGCACGCCGGAGCAGGCGGCGGAGATCTACGTCGCCTCGCTGCTGGCGATCGATGTCGATAATCCGGCCGAGCGCGGCTATCTGGCGATGCTTGCCGCGCGACTCAAACTCGACGAGGCGCTTGTCGCGCATCTGCATGCGACGGTGGAAGGTGCGAGCGAGGCGCAGCCGATGCCGGTTGCGCGCGCGGGCTGAATGTATATCGCCAGAAAGTGAGAGGCCTCGGGGTGAGCCGAGGCCTCTCGACGGAGGGGGCGGTGCCGGGTCTCCACCCCAACCGTGTCCGGTTGAAGGCCCTCTCCCGCAAGCGGGAGAGGGGAAACAAGCGTCACATGTTGTAGGCGCGCTCGCCGTGGTCGGTGAGATCGAGGCCTTCGCGCTCTGCGTCGGGCGCCGGGCGCAGCCCGATGATCACGTCGATCACCTTGAGGATGATGAGCGTGCCGATGCCCGACCACACGAGCGTCATGCCGACCGCTTTGAACTGGGCGATCAGCTGCGTCATGAAGTCGTAATCGGCGATCTTGCCGGCGGTGTAGTCCATGATGCCGGTGCCGCCGAGCTTCGGGTTCACCAGGATGCCGGTCAGAATCGCGCCGAGGATGCCGCCGATGCAGTGCACGCCGAACACGTCGAGCGCATCGTCGTAGCCGAAGGCGTTCTTCACCGCCGAGCAGAAGATGTAGCAGACCACGCCGGCGAGGATGCCGAGCACGATCGCGCCCATCGGTCCGGCGTAGCCGGATGCCGGCGTGACGGCGACGAGACCCGCGACCGCGCCGGTGACGAGACCGAGCAGCGAGGGTTTGCCCTTCGCCATCCACTCGACGAGCATCCAGGCGAGCGCCGCTCCGGCGGTTGCGACGAACGAGTTGGCCATCGCGAGCACCGCGCCGCCCGAGGCTTCGAGGTTGGAGCCGGCGTTGAAGCCGAACCAGCCGACCCAGAGCAGCGACGCGCCGATCATGTTCATGGTCAGCGAGTGGGGCGGCATCAGCTCCTTGCCGAAGCCGATGCGCCTGCCGAGCAGCAGTGCGCCGACGAAGCCGGCGATGCCGGAGTTGATGTGCACCACGGTGCCGCCGGCGAAGTCGATCGCGCCCCACGAGAAGATGAGACCGGAGTCGGCGTTGACCTCGTCGAGCTTGGCCTGCGCGGCGGTCTTGGCGGCGCCGTCAGCGGCCGCGGCAAGCGCCTTTGCGGCGGCGTCGATCGCGTCCGGGCCGGCCCAGTACCAGACCATATGGGCGATCGGGCAGTAGATCAGCAGTAGCCACAGCGGCAGGAACAGCGCCATGGCGGAGAACTTCATGCGCTCGACCAGCGACCCGACGATCAGCGCCGGCGTGATCGCCGCGAAGGTCATCTGGAAGCAGACGTAGATGAGCTCCGGAATGTTCGCGCCGACCGAGAAGGTCGCGGCCTTCGAGTCGGGCGTGACGCCGGCCAGGAAGGCCTTGGAGAAGCCGCCGACGAACGCGGTCGAGCCGCCGGTGAAGGCCAGGCTGTAGCCGACCACGGCCCACAGGATGGTCACGATGCAGACCGAGTAGAACACCCACATCAGCACCGAGAGCATGTTCTTGGTGCGCACCAGGCCGCCGTAGAACAGCGCCAAACCCGGGATGGTCATCAGCAGCACGAACACCGTGGCGGAGAGCATCCAGGCGGTGTCGCCCTTGTTCACGGTCGGCTCGGCGGCTGCCGCAGCAGCAGGTGCTGCCGGCGGTGCCGCCATCTCGGCGAAGGCGACGTCGAACGCGATGAAACAGAGGCAAAGGGCGAACAGCACGCCCAAAGTAAGTCCCGCAAGCCCCAGGCGGGATGGTGTCTTGAACGTCATGGTGGGAAGCTCCTGTCCGTGATCGATGAGGCGTGCGGCGAATTTTTTGCGCATGTCCTGGCCGGAAAACCGGCGTCCACTTTTGCGGGACATGCTCAGAGCGCCGCGCCGTCGGTCTCGCCGGTGCGGATGCGCACTGCGTGGTCGAGAGGGAAAACGAAAATCTTGCCGTCACCGATCTGGCCGGTCTTGGCCGCCCCGGTAATTGCCTCGACGACCTTGTCGACCTGGCCGGAATCCACGGCCACCTCGATCTTCACCTTGGGCAAGAAGTTCACCGCGTATTCCGTGCCCCGGTAGATCTCGGTGTGCCCCTTCTGGCGCCCATACCCCTTGACCTCCGTGACCGTCAGTCCGTGCACGCCGACTGCGGTCAGCGCATCGCGGACCTCGTCGAGCTTGAACGGCTTGATCACCGCCATGACGATTTTCATGGGTCCTATCCCCTTGGCCCGCCTTCGACTGACCCAGCTAAAGGGCGGGCTCGATGACATGAGCCGCACGGCGCCAACTCGCCGGGCGGTAGCACCGAGAGGGAGTCAAGACCCGTGCCAGAGTCGTTTCGCGCTTCTAAGCGATTGGCGCCGCTGTCGATTTGACGTGCATGCGGGAGGCGCGCCGGGACCCGCGTCAGAGCGCCGCACAATCCAAAGTCAGACGTGCATAAATAATGATCAGCT